>CAMPGP010000029.1 GCA_946885545.1 uncultured Altererythrobacter sp. | reverse complement strand
CCATGAGCATGCGCTCCTGGCTCTCGCTCAGCATCATCTCGTAGGGGGTCATGCCTTCTTCGCGACAGGGGACCTTGTCCATGTCGAGGCGGATGCCGGCCTTGCCGTTGGTCGCCATCTCGACGCTGGAGGAGGTGAGGCCCGCGGCGCCCATGTCCTGAATCGCGACGATCATGTCGGTCGCCATGAGCTCCAGGCAGGCTTCGATCAGAAGCTTCTCGGTGAACGGGTCGCCGACCTGCACCGTCGGCCGCTTCGCCTCGGCGTCCTCGGCGAAGTCGGCGCTCGCCATCGTGGCGCCGTGGATGCCGTCGCGCCCGGTCTTGGAGCCGACGTAGACGATCGGATTGCCGACGCCGGTGGCGGCCGAATAGAAGATCTTGTCCTGGTCGGCGACGCCCACGGTCATCGCGTTGACGAGGATGTTGCCGTCGTAGGCCGGGTGGAAATTGGTCTCCCCGCCCACGGTGGGTACGCCGACGCAGTTGCCGTAGCCGCCGATGCCGGCGACGACGCCCTTGACCAGGTGCTTCATCTTCGGGTGGTCGGGGCGGCCGAAGCGCAGCGCGTTCATGTTCGCGACCGGGCGCGCGCCCATCGTGAACACGTCGCGCAGGATGCCGCCCACGCCCGTCGCCGCGCCCTGATAGGGTTCGATGTAGCTCGGGTGGTTGTGGCTCTCCATCTTGAAGATCGCGGCCTGTCCGTCACCGATGTCGATCACTCCGGCGTTCTCGCCCGGGCCACAGATCACCCACGGCGCCTCGGTCGGCAGCTTCTTGAGGTGGAGGCGCGAGGACTTGTAGCTGCAATGCTCCGACCACATGACCGAGAAGATGCCGAGTTCGACCATGTTGGGCTCGCGGCCCATCGCGTGCAGCACGCGCTCGTATTCCTCGGGGCTGAGGCCGTGCTGTTCGACGACTTCGGGGGTGATCGCGGACTCGGGATTTGCCATGCGCGCGCCCTTAAGACGCAATGCCGGGCAGGGCAACGATCTAGGGTCCTACCCGTGCCTCCGCCATGTCGCGACGCCGAGCCCGACCTCGTGCTTGTGCCAGCGCGTGTTGCCGACCCAGCTCGCGACCCACGTGGCCAGTGCGAACGCGGCGAGCGCGGTGAGATAGAGCGCCGGTCCCGCCGATTCGGGCGGCGGACCGAACCAGTTGATCGCCTGCATCGCGCAAAGGAGCGATATCAGGATCAGCGGCGGGCCTATTGGCCCCTTGGTGCGACGCACGTAGAGCGCGAACGCTCCGAGCGTCAGCAGGATTTCGAGCGGTATCGCGACTTCGGGCAAGTTCCACAGTCCGAAGCCGAGCCGCGGTGCGTGACCCGCCAGTGTCAGATCGGGGCGGTGGACCACTAGGTCGAGCAGCCAGTGCGAGAGGACGACCATCCCCCCGATCCCGGCGGTGAGCGGGTCGCGCCGCCACGCGAGCAGCACGATCGCAAAGGCGATCGCCCACAGCGAACTGCCCAACAGGCTGTGGGTATAGGGCATGTGGTAGAGATCGAGCGGGTTCATCGTGGTCGCGCCCGGCACGATGCGCATCTTCTCCACGCCCACGGTGGCGAGCGCGAAGAAGCCCCAGTCGACCAGCTGCGCGGCGACGAACAGCGTCCCAAGCTTGGGCGCGCGCTTGTGCGCAGCGGCCGCGGCGAAGGCGGCGGCCCAGTGACCGATGTACCTCTAGGCGAACCGGCCCGCGGCCCAGGTGGCCACGCTCGCCGCGACCGCCGTCGCGAAGGCGCCCCAGGCGATGTCGGCCAGAGTCACGTGGACGGGCCAGACCTTCATCGTCGCCTGGTTGGTAAGGTCGTAGGTGGCATAGCAGATCGCGCCGAGCAGCGACCCGTTCAGCGCCGCCGCACCGATCCCGCCCGCGAGCCCGGGGCGCACCGCGAACCAGACCATCGCGGCGACATAAGCCGCGTAGAACACGAGCGCGGGGGCCATGCGGAAGCTGTCCGCCAGAAGCTCGCCAATCGCCGGGCGGTAGAAGTTCGGCCCGGCCCAGCGCAGCCAGACGGCGTCGAGCGCACCGAACGCCAGCGCCGCAGCGCCGTAAGCGACAATCCACTTCATTCCCGTCTCCCCTGTCGCCTCGCAACTTGACCAAGGCCGGAGCGCCGGTCAATGGTCCTGCGCCATGACCGAGGCCGCTCCCGCAATCGCAGACATGTCGTTCGAGGATGCGCTCCGCGCGCTCGAGGAAATCGTGAGGAAGCTGGAAGGCGGCGAAGTCCCGCTCGACGATTCCATCACGCTCTACGAACGCGGCGAGGCATTGCGGCGCCATTGCCAGGCGCGGCTCGATGCGGCGCAGGCGCGGATCGAGAAGATCGTGACCGGCCCCGACGGGCAGGCGCGGGGCACTGCACCCTTCGACGCGGAAGCCTGACGTGGAGCTGGTCGGCGAACGTTCGAACCAGCTTGCCGGCGGACTTGCGCGAATCCAGCGCGACGTCGACGCCGCGTTCGACGAATTCTTGCCGGTCCCCGGCGATACCCGCGCCAGACTGGTCGAGGCCATGCGCTACGCCGCCATCGACGGGGGCAAGCGCGTGCGGCCGCTGCTGCTCGCCGCGACCGCCGGAATGTACGGGGTGGCGCGCGAGACGGCGGTGAAATGCGGTTGCGCGGTCGAGGCGATCCACGTCTATTCGCTGATCCACGACGACTTGCCATGCATGGACGACGACGACCTGCGCCACGGCAAGCCGACGCTGCACAAGGCCTTCGACGAGGCGACCGCGGTGCTTGCGGGGGACGCGCTCCACGCTCTCGCGTTCGAGATCCTCTCCATGCCCGAGACGGTCGGCGATCCCTTCGTGCGCGCCGAACTCGTATCCACGCTCGCCGGGGCGAGCGGGATGGGCGGCATGGCCGGCGGGCAGATGATGGATATGGTCGCGGGCGAGCAGGACTACGACCTGCAGGCGATCACCCGCCTGCAGCAACTCAAGACCGGCGCGCTGCTGGCCGCTTCCGTAGAAATGGGCGCGATCCTCGGCCGCGTCCCGCCCGATGCGCGCGCGCACCTGCGCGGGTATTCGCGCGATGTCGGCCTCGCGTTCCAGATCGCCGACGACCTGCTCGATCACGAAGGCGACGAGACCAAGGCGGGCAAGGCGCTGCGCAAGGACGACGAGCAGGGCAAGCAGACCTTCGTGACGCTCATGGGCGCCGACAAGGCCCGCGACCAGGCCCGCGCACTGGTGGAACAGGCGGTCGGCCATCTCGCCCCGCACGGCAGCGAAGCCGACGTCCTGCGCGCGCTCGCGCGGTTCATAGTGGAGAGAGACAGGTGAGCGCCACGGTCAAGGGGCGCATCGGCGTCTATCCCGGTACTTTCGATCCGATCACGCTCGGCCATGCAGACATCATCCGGCGCGGGGCGAAGCTGGTCGACCGGCTGATCGTGGGGGTTACGACGAACCCGTCGAAGAACCCGATGTTCCAGCCCGACGAGCGCATGGACATGGTCCGGCGCGAGGTCGCGACGCTCGGGATCGACAACGTCGAGGTGGTCGGGTTCAACGCGCTGCTGATGAAGTTCGCCAACAAGCAGGGCGCGAGCGTGATCGTGCGCGGCCTGCGCGCCGTCGCGGACTTCGAGTACGAATATCAGATGGCGGGCATGAACCAGCAGATCGATGCCGAGATCGAGACCGTGTTCCTGATGGCCGACGTTTCTCTCCAGCCGATCGCTTCCAAGCTGGTCAAGGAAATCGCCCTGTTCGGCGGCGACATCGCCCCGTTCGTCAGCCCCGCGGTGTGCGAGGACGTGATCGCGCGCGTGGAAAAGATCGGCCGCCTGGGCGACTATTGATCGGCGCGCCTGAACGGCGGACGACGTGCATCATTCATTGAACCGACAGTCCGGCGCCGCTAGACGCTGCCACCGAAACATGAGCTCAATTGACGGGAATTCCATGCTGAAACGCCTGATAGCCGCCGGCGCCCTGATCTCGCTGGCTGCCGCTCCGACGATGGCCCTTGCGCAGGATGCCGCCGAAGAGGAAGCGCCAGCGACGACCGAAGCCGAGACCACGCCCGCGTCCTCGACTTCGACCGCCGCCTTCGCCCCGATCAATTACAACGTGCAGGAAGATCTCGAGAATATCCTGCTGCTCGACCTGTCGAACGGCGAGCGCGTGGCGATCCGGCTGATGCCGAGCTGGGCGCCCAGCCATGTCGAGCGGGTCAAGACTCTCGCGCGGCAGGGCTTCTACGACGGGGTGATCTTCCACCGCGTGATCGATGGCTTCATGGCGCAGACGGGCGATCCGACGGGCACCGGGCAGGGCGGCTCGCAGCTTCCGGATCTCGAGGAAGAGTTCAACCCGATGCCGCACGTGCGCGGCAGCGTGGCCATGGCGCGGGCGCAGTCGGAAGACAGCGCGAACAGCCAGTTCTTTATCGTGTTCTATCCGCGTTTCGCGCTCGACAAGCGCTACACCAACTTCGGCCGCGTGATCGGCAACATGGCCGCCGTCGACGCGATCCAGCGCGGCGAGCCGCCGGCCAATCCTACCCGCATCGTCCAGGCCTCGATCGCGGCGGACGGCAAGCCGCAGACCATGCCGCAGCCCGCTCCGCCGCAGCAGGAGGCGATCACCGCCGACATGCTCAACGCGCCGGCGGAAGAACCGCAGAGCGAATAGGCCATCATCGCAATCGCGAGATGACGCGCGCCGCGCGGGCCGCTAAGCGCGCGCCATGCGTGTCGACCTCTTCGATTTCGAGCTTCCGCAAGACTTGATCGCGCTGCGCCCCGCCGCGCCGCGCGATGCCGCGCGCATGCTGGTGGTGCAGGGAGACGCGCCTTTCGCCGATCGCGGCGTGCGCGACCTGCCGAGCTTGCTCGAGCCGGGCGACGTGCTGGTGTTCAACGACACGCGGGTGATCCCGGCGCAGCTGGAGGGGATGCGTGGTGACGCGCGGATCGGCGCGACGCTGCACAAGCGGATCGACCTCAGGCGCTGGCAAGCCTTCGTGCGCAACGCCAAGCGGCTGCGCGAGGGCGACCGCGTCGAGTTCGGCGCGGGGGTTGCGGCCGTAGCAGAGGCTCGGCACGCCGATGGCAGCTTCACGCTCGCCTTCGAGGGGAAGGAGCCGGTCGAGGTCCTGCTCGAACGCGCGGGCCGCATGCCGCTGCCGCCCTATATTGCGGGCAAGCGCGCCACCGACGCGCGCGACCGCGAGGATTATCAGACCATGTTCGCCGCGCGCGATGGTGCGGTGGCCGCGCCCACGGCGGCGCTGCACTTCACGCCTGCGCTGATGGCGGGGCTGGTCGGGCGTGGCGTCGAAACCGAGACGCTGACGTTGCATGTCGGCGCGGGCACTTTCCTGCCGGTCAAGGCCGAGGACACCGAAGACCACGCGATGCACGCCGAGTGGGGCCGGATCGAGCCCGCAGCCGCCGAGCGACTCAATGTGGCGCGCAAGGCCGGGCGCCGGGTGATCGCGGTCGGCACCACCAGTCTGCGGCTGCTCGAGAGCGCGGCGGACGAGGGCGGAACGATCCACCCGTTCGAGGGCGACACCGCTATCTTCATCACGCCTGGCTATCGCTTCCGTGCGATCGACGGGCTGATGACCAACTTCCACCTGCCCAAGTCCACGCTGTTCATGCTGGTAAGCGCGCTAATGGGGCGGGAACGGATGCAGGCGGTATACGCCCATGCGATCGCGGAGAAATACCGCTTCTATAGTTACGGGGATTCGTCGCTTCTCCTGCCTTGAAGGCGGAACAGCGATCCGGTGTCGATCAGCCGCTCGATCAGCGCGTCGTCGGAGGGCAGGCGGCCGTCGAGCATGAGCATGGCGAGGCCGTGCGCAATCGACCAGGCCTGGAGCGCAAGGCGCTCCGCATCGGGGCCGTCGCCCGCCAGCTCGACCGTGCTCCGCCTGAGCAGGTTCCACGCCGGATCGTTCTTGCCCGACGGGATCGCCGCCATGTCGCCATGCGCGAAGACTAGCCGAAACAGCGCAGGATGCGCGAGCGCGAAGCGAACGTAGGCGCGGCCGGTCTCGGCGAAACCCTCGCTGCCGCCGCCAGCGGCTTCGTAGGCTGTGCGCTGCGCCTCCCCCAGCATGGCCAGTCCGGCCTCGCCGAGCGCTGCGAGCAACGCACCCTTGTTGGGGAAGTGGCGATAGACCGCGGTGGGCGAGACGCCGACCTCTCGCGCCAGTTCGCGCAGCGAGACGTCGTGGCTCTCGCTGCCTTCCAGTGCGCGCATCCCGGCCTCGACCAGCGCTTCGCGCAGCGAGCCGTGGTGGTAGGTGGATTCCGATGTTGACACTGTTGACATAACCGATATGTTGACGCCGTTCACATCGGGCTAGCGGCAGGAGTCGGCAATGGCAAGCGTACTGGAACGGACCATTCGCGGGGCGGTAACCGCCGGGATCGGCGGGCTTGCCGCGTTCAATCGCTCGGGCCTCGACGAAGCGAACGCGTTCCTCGATGGCATCCACATCCCGATGACCGCGGAGCTGACATTGGAAGATCTCGCGGTCACCGGCGATATTCCCGCCATGCTCGACGGCCGCTACTTCCGCATCGGGCCAAACCCGCAATATGCGAGCGGGAAGGGCCACCACTGGTTCGTAGGCGACGGAATGGTCCACGGTATCCGCCTCGCGGGCGGACGGGCCGAATGGTATCGCAACCGGTATATCCGCTCGCGCGCGCTAGAACAGGCGGGCGGACCCGCTGCGGCACCGGGGCCGCGCCGAGGCATGTCCGACACGGTCAACACCAACGTGATTCAGGTCGGCGGGCGCACGCTCGCGCTGGTAGAGGCGGGATCCTATCCCGCGATCCTGTCCGACGAACTCGAAACGATCGCCTACAGTGATTTCGCCGGCGGGCTCGCCGGATCGTTCACCGCGCATCCGCACGAAGATCCTTCAACGGGCGAATTCCACGCGATCTGTTACGACGCGGCGGACCCCGGCCATATCGCACACGTGGCGCTCGACCGCACCGGCAGGGTAATCCGCGAGCTTCCGATCGCGGTCGAGCACGGGCCATCGATCCACGACTGCGCGCTGACGCGGCAATACGTGGTGATCCTCGACCTACCGGTCACTTTTTCGATGAAGGCGCTCATCGCCGGGCACAAGTTCCCCTACCGCTGGAACCGCCGTCACCAGGCGCGGGTGGGCCTTCTCGCGCGCGATGGCGACTGGAACGACATTTTCTGGCACGATGTCGATCCGGCCTACGTCTTCCACGTCGCCAACAGCTACGAGGACGAGGCGGGCCGTGTGATCGTCGACTGCTGCGCCTACGAGACGATGTTCGACGGTCCGATGGCGGGGCCCTTCGGGCGCAATCTCGGGCTCGAGCGCTGGACGATCGATCCCGCCGGCGAGCGCGTCGAGCGACGAACGCTCGACTCTGCTCCGCAGGAATTCCCGCGCCCTGACGAACGGTTCTTCGCGCGCCCTTATCGCTATGCCTGGTCGGTCGGCCTGCCGGAGCAGGAGAATGCCGAATTCTTCGCCGCCGCGCCGCTCTATCGCCACGATCTGGCGACCGGGGAGCGCGTGGTGCGCGATTTCGGGCCGGATGCGGTCCCGGGAGAATTCGTATTCGTGCCGCGCGCGGCGGACGCCCCTGAGGGCGACGGATGGGTGATGGGCTACGTGATCGACCGTGCGAAAAGCACCACGGACCTCGCGATTCTCGACGCGCAGACGCTCGCCGACGTGGCCCGCGTGCACATCCCACACGTCGTTCCGCCCGGCTTTCACGGCAACTGGCTTCAGCGCGTTTAAGGCTTGGCATTCAAGGCGCGGGCGGCAATTGTCCGCGCGCATGGAGCCGATTCACGAACCCATCCTGGACATCCGCGGATTGACCAAGGTCTATCCGGGCGGGCTGAAGGCGCTCGACGATGTCGACCTGCAGATCCGCCGGGGCGAGATATTCGCGCTGCTCGGCCCCAACGGCGCGGGCAAGACCACTCTGATCGGCGCGGTCTGCGGCATGGTGCGGATCAGCTCGGGCACGATCGAGGCGTTCGGCGAAGACCTCGGCCGCCACTGGCGCAGCGCACGCCAGCGGATCGGCCTGGTGCCGCAGGAGCTGGGCTTCGACATGTTCGATACGGTCGAGCGGCAGGTCGCCTATTCGCGCGGGCTGTTCGGCCGCGCACCAGATCCCAAGCGGATCGAGGAAGTGCTGCGCAGCCTCAGCCTGTGGGACAAGCGCGGCGAGGAAATTCGCAAGCTCTCGGGCGGGATGAAGCGCCGCGTGCTGATCGCCAAGGCGCTGGCGCACGATCCCGAGCTGCTGTTTCTCGACGAGCCGACGGCGGGCGTGGACGTCGAACTGCGGCGCGACATGTGGCGACAGATCGGCATGTTGCGCCAACAGGGCGTCACCGTGATCCTGACCACGCATTACATCGAGGAAGCCGAGGAAATGGCCGACCGGGTGGGCGTGATCGACAAGGGCCGCCTGCTGCTCGTCGACGAGAAGGACGCGATGATGAAACGCCTCGGCCGCACCGAGGCCTATTTCACGCTCGCCGCACCGCTCGCCGAAGTGCCGCCCGCGCTGTGCGCGTACCAGGTCACGCTGACCGACGACGGGCACAAGCTGTGCTACCGCGGCGGCGACGGGACGGGGAAGGGCAAGGCCGAAGTCGCCGCGCTCGCCACCGCGCTCGTCCAGCAAGGCATCGTCTTCACCGCGCTCGAGCAGAAGGAATCGAGCCTGGAGGACATCTTCGTCGACCTTGTCGAGCAGCAGGGCCTGGTCGGTCAACAGGGGTGCGCGGCATGATCAACTGGCGCTCCACCCTCGCGATCTATCGCAACGAGCTGTCGCGTTTTCGCCGCACGGTGTTCGGTTCGATCGTGTCGCCCGTGCTGACGACGAGCCTCTATTTCATCGTGTTCGGCGCGGCGATCGGCGGGCGGATCAACGAGGTCGGCGGCGTCGGTTATGGTGCGTTCATCGTGCCCGGTCTGCTGATGCTGACGCTGCTTTCGGAAAGCACCAGCAACGCCAGCTTCGGCATCTACATGCCCAAGTTCACCGGGGCGATCTACGAGCTGCTGTCGGCGCCCGTGGGCGTGGCGGAGACGCTGCTCGGCTTCGTCGGCGCGGCCGCGACCAAGAGCCTGATTCTCGCGGCGATCATCCTCGGCACCGCGCTGCTGTTCGTCGATTACACCATCGCGCATCCGGTGTTCGCGCTGATCTATATCATGCTCGTGGCCGCGAGCTTCTCGCTGCTCGGGTTCATCCTCGGCGTATGGGCCGAAGGGTTCGAGAAGCTGCAGATGGTTCCGCTGCTGATCCTGACGCCGCTGACCTTCCTCGGGGGCACGTTCTACTCGATCGACATGCTGCCGAGCCCGTGGGACAAGATCGCGCTTGCCAACCCGATCGTCTATCTCGTCAATGGCTTGCGGTGGACGTTCTACGGCCAGTCGGACGTGTCTATCGGGGTCTCGTTCGGCCTCACTCTGGCGTTCCTCGCAATTTGCGTGGCAGTCATCGCAGTGATCTTCCGCACGGGCTGGCGCCTGCGGACATGACCCGTTACCCCGCCTCCGCCATGACCAGCAGATCGCTTCTCCTCGCCGCGACCGCCATGTTCGCTTCGCCGCTGGCGGCGCAAGAGACGCCCGAGGGTGCACGAGGTGATGCGAAGGCCAGGCCTGTCACGTCGGCGCCCTTGCCGGTCGGCGAAATCCGCCCGGCAGTCGATGCGCCGCCCAGCGCCGAGGAGGTTTCGAACATCTCCGAAGGCGTGCGCGCCATGATCGATGCCGCGATGAAGACGGGCGACAAGGCGAAGATCCAGACGGTTCTCGCCCTCGCGCAGGAAGCCTCGCCCGAGGGCAAGGCCGAGATCAAGGCGATCGAGAAAGTCTGGCGCGCGGACGTTGCCGAGAAGAGCAGACTGGCAAGCGAGGCGAACACGCGCAGGATCCGCGAAGCGGGCGTCTTCGAGCTGTGGAAGGGACAGGGCCAGCTCGGCGGATTCCAGTCGAGCGGCAACAGCAACAACCTCGGCCTGTCGGCGGGACTGAACCTGAAGCGCCAGGGGCTGGACTGGAGCCATTCCATCCGCGCCACGGCCGACTACCAGCGTTCCAACGGGATCACGAGCCGGGAGCAGTTCCTGTTCGCCTATGAGCCGCAGTATCAGATCAAGGACGAACTCTTCGCCTATGGCCTCGCCCAGTTCGAGCGCAACCGCGTGCTGGGCTTCCCGGGCCGTTATGCGCTGTCGGGCGGAATCGGATACCAGGTCGCAAACAGCAACGACGTGAAGCTGTCGGTCAAGGCCGGCCCAGCGCTGCGCATGACCGATTTCGAGAGCGGCGACAGCGAAACCCGGCTCGCCGCGTTGTTCGGGTTCGACTTCGACTGGAAGATCGCCGATCGGCTCACGTTCACGCAGGACAGCAACATGGTTGCCGAGACCGGCAGCCAGGCGACCGTAATCGTCGATTCCACGCGCACGACGCTGAACCTCATCACCGGGCTCGACGCCAAGGTCAGCGACCGCTTGAGCTCGCGGGTCACCTATACCGTCGACTACGACAGCAAGCCGCCGGTGGGGCGGGACACGACCGATACCGTCACCCGCCTGACGCTCGTCTACGGCTTCTGATGCCCGGCCCGAGGTTCGATTTCCACGTCGACGCCGTCGACGGCAAGGCGCGCACGGGCCGCATCGCCATGCGCCGCGGCGAGATTCGCACGCCGGCCTTCATGCCCGTCGGTACCGCCGCGACGGTGAAGGCGATGAAGCCGGACACGGTACGTGCGACCGGCGCCGACATCATTCTGGGCAATACCTATCATCTGATGCTCCGCCCCGGTGCCGAACGCGTCGCGCGACTTGGCGGCCTGCACAAGTTTATGAACTGGTCGCGTCCGATCCTGACCGACAGCGGCGGTTACCAGGTGATGAGCCTTGCCGATCTCAGGAAGCTGACCGAGAGTGGGGTCGAATTTCGCAGCCATATCGACGGCGCGAAGCACATGCTCACCCCCGAACGATCGATGGAAATCCAGCGACT
Organism: uncultured Altererythrobacter sp.; assembly: GCA_946885545.1. The sequence goes on along the minus strand of CAMPGP010000029.1, from coordinate 2,745 downwards.
GCTCGGTTCCGACATTGTCATGGCGTTCGACGAATGCCCGCGCGCCGACCGCCCGCGCGAAGAGATCGCCGCGAGCATGGAACTGTCGATGCGCTGGGCGAAGCGCAGCCGCGATGCGTTCGACGCGGGCGGCGAGCATGCGGAAGGTGCCGCGCTGTTCGGCATCCAGCAGGGCGCGCTCGACGAGGACCTGCGGCGGGCGAGCGCCGAGGCGCTGACCGAGATCGGCTTCGATGGCTACGCGGTCGGCGGGCTGGCGGTGGGCGAGGGGCAGGAGGCGATGTTCGCCACGCTGGATTTCGCCCCCGGCATGCTGCCCGAGGATCGCCCGCGCTACCTGATGGGCGTGGGCAAGCCCGACGACCTCGTGGGCGCGGTCGAGCGCGGGATCGACATGTTCGACTGCGTCCTGCCGACGCGCTCCGGACGCAATGGGCAGGGCTTCACCTGGAACGGCCCGCTGAACCTGCGTAACGCGCGCCACGCCGAAGACACCGGTCCGCTCGACCATCGCTGCGCCTGCGAAGTCTGCGGGACCTATTCGCGCGCCTACCTCCATCACCTCCACAAGTCGGGCGAGATTCTCGGCGCGATGCTGCTGACCGAGCACAACCTGGCGTTCTACCAGGAGCTGATGCAGGCGATGCGCGATGCGATCGGCGAGGGGCGGTTTGAAGCGTTTGCGCGTGATTTTCGGCGAGATTACTCAGCCAAGTAGAGGTTTTTCCCTCGCGCGGAGACGCAGAGACGCGGAGCGGATGTGCCCGCGGTGAAGCCGCACTACCAATCTTCGCATTCCGCCAGTGCAACCGCTGCAATTCCTGGAAGGCCGCCTCCGGCGGCGATCTCTCTCCGCGCTTCCGCACCTCTCCGCGAGCAAAAACAAAAAGGGCGGCCCCGCGGGACCGCCCTCTTTTGTTTCGATTACCGAACGATCAGCGCGAGTAAAACTCGACGACCAGGTTCGGTTCCATCGTCACCGGATAAGGCACCTCGTCCAGCGTCGGAACGCGGGTGAAGGTGATCTTGTCGGTGCCGTCGGGCGAGACGTAGTCGGGGATGTCCCGCTCGGGCAGGCTCTGCGCCTCGATCACGAGCGCCATTTCCTTGGCCTTGTCGCCTAGGCTGATGACGTCGCCAACCATGACGCGGCGGCTGGCGATGTTGCACTTCACGCCGTTCACGCGGATGTGGCCGTGGCTGACGATCTGGCGCGCTGAGAAGATCGTCGGCGCGAACTTGGCGCGATAGACGACCATGTCGAGGCGCTGCTCGAGCAGGCCGATCAGGTTCTGGCTGGTGTCGCCCTTCATGCGCGAGGCTTGCTGGTAGGTGGCCTTGAACTGCTTCTCGGTCACGTCGCCATAGTAGCCCTTGAGCTTCTGCTTGGCGCGCAGCTGAAGGCCGAAGTCGCTGGTCTTGCCCTTGCGGCGCTGGCCGTGCTGGCCGGGGCCGTACGAACGCTTGTTGACCGGGGAATTCGGACGACCCCAGATGTTTTCACCCATCCGGCGGTCGAGTTTGTACTTGGCGCTCTTGCGCTTCGACATGTGTCGTGTCCTTCGATTTGCTGTCGCCACCCCTGCGGTGGCGCTTCAACCCGGCATCGCCCGGCGGACCTTTGCGTCCGTCGCGGCCACCGCTTCACCGGGATGCGGGGCCAAATTCGCGAAGGCGCGCGTTTAGCAGGATCGCACGCGAGGTCAATCGCCGATGCGCGCTCGACAAATCGGACATCACGGGGCAGGGCGCCCCCATGAACGACCAGCCTCGAACGCCGCCCTTCAAACTGCCCGAAGACTGCGCCGACATGCGCGAGGTGCGCGCGGGCGTCGACGCGACCGACCGCGAGCTGATGGACCTGCTCGACCGCCGCTTCGGATACATGCGCGCGGCCGCGCGGATCAAACCGTCACGTGATGCGGTGCGCGACGAGGCGCGCAAGGCGGCCGTGATCGAAGCCGCGGTCGAAGATGCGCGAACGCGCAATCTCCCGGCAGACAAAATCGCCGACTTGTGGGACCTTCTAGTCGAAACCTCGATCGCCTACGAGCTTGTCGAGTGGGAGCGGCTGCGAGCCTAGTCGTTGCGGGGTTCCCTGGCGAGGCTGGAGAGCACACCGCGCATCGTGCGCACTTCGAAATGGTTCCAGCCCGGCTTCGTAAGCATCGAGCGAAGCGTGCGGCGCGTCGAGGTGGCGCGGCTTTCGGGCAGAAAATAGCCGCGCGGATCGAGCATGGTTTCGAGCTGCCCGATCAATCCTTCGAGGTCTTCCTGAGAAGCTGGCGGTAGCGCCTCTTCGCTCGTCGGTTGTGCGAGGTCGTGATTCTTCGACCATTCGTAGGCGCACAGGATCACTGCCTGGGCGAGGTTGAGGGAGCCGAATTCGGGGTTGATCGGCACCGTGAGGATCGCGCGGGCGAGGGCGACGTCGTCGGTTTCGAGGCCCGATCGCTCGGGGCCGAAGACGATGGCGGAGCGCCCCTGCGCGACCGCGATCTGCGCCGCCGCTTCCTCGGGCGTGACGACCGGCTTTGTTACCCCGCGCTTGCGCACGGTCGTAGCGTAGACATGCGCGCAGTCGGCCACCGCATCGGCAAGTGTTTCGTGGACGGTGGCGCTTTCGAGCACTGCGTCGGCACCCGCTGCGGCCGGGCCGGCCTTCGGGTTCGGCCACCCGTCGCGCGGGGCGACCAGGCGCATCTCGGTCAGCCCGAAATTGAGCATCGCCCGCGCCGCCTTGCC
>CAMPGP010000028.1 GCA_946885545.1 uncultured Altererythrobacter sp. | reverse complement strand
GGCCGAGCGCCACCACGTCGCGCACCGCCATCGGCCAGGCGAGCGCGCGCGCCTGCGGCAGGTATGCGACCTTTCTTGCGCGCGCGGCGGGGGCGAGCGAGCAAACGTCGGCGCCGTCGATCGACGACCGACCGCCGTCTGGGCGCAGCAGCCCGAGAACCAGACGCAACAGCGTCGATTTGCCCGAGCCGTTCGGCCCGATCAATATGGCGAGTTCGCCCGCTTCGAGGCGAAAGCTCGCATCCTCGACCAGCGCGCGGGTTGCCGCGCGATAGGTGAGTGCCTGCGCTTCCAGCAAGCTCACGACACCAGCCTCCCGCGCGCTGCGATCCACACGAAGATCGGAGCTCCCACAAGCGCCGCGACGACGCCGAGGCGCAGTTCCGCATCGGTGGGAAGCAGGCGCACGCCGATGTCGGCGAGTACAAGGATCAAGGCCCCGAGGAGTGCCGAAGGTGCCAGGAGCCGCGCGGGGTCGTGGCCCACGAGAGGGCGCACCAGGTGCGGGGCTACGATCCCGACGAAGCCGATCGCGCCGGCGAGCGAGACGGCCGCGCCGGTCGCCAGGCCTGCGCCCACGATCACGGCGATCCGCTGGCGTGCGAGATCCACGCCGAGGCCTTCGGCCGCTTCCTCCCCCAGAGTCAGCGCGGCCAATCCGCGTCGCGTCGCTAGCATGATTGCGATGCCGATGGCCAGGAACGGGGCGGCATAGGAGAGGTCTGACAGACCACGGTTAGCGACCGTGCCGAGAGTCCAGTTGATCATGTCGGCGAGAGTGAACGGGTTGGGGGCGAGATTCATGAGCAGCGCCATCAGCGCGGCGGAGAAGCTCGACAGGCCTATCCCGACCAGCAGTAGCGTAACCGCCGAACGGGTGCGCAAGGCAGCGAACGAGACCAGCACCGTCGCCGTGAGCGCCCCGCCGATCGCGGCCAGCGGCAGCACCAGCGGACCGATTCCGGCCAGTCCGAAGAACAGCACGAACGTCGCGAACAACGCCGAGGTCGCGGAGACGCCGAGAATGCCCGGCTCGGCGAGCGGATTGCGCAGCAGGCCCTGGAGCGCCGCGCCGCTCATCCCCAGCGCCGCGCCGACCATGGCTGCGGCGAGCGCGCGCGGCAGGCGAATCTGCCAGACCACGAGTGCATCGCCCGGATCGCCGTGGAGACCCAGCGCCGAGAGCACGCGCAGCGGTGAGAGCGATACCGAGCCGAGCAGGAGCGCGGCCAGAATCGCGGCCACCAGCGCGGCAGCGAGGGTGAGGTTCACGGTCCGCGTCACGGCGCCTCTCCCGCCTGGGCGAGCGCCTCGACGGCCTCGACCAGGAACCAGCCGCCGCAACTGGTCCAGGCCCCTTCCAGCGGAACCACCGGGCGATTGGACAATTGCGTGCGCGCGACCGGGTGGCGCGCCGCGCTCCAGCTGTCCGTCTCGCCGCTGGCGCCTTCGTAGAATGCTGCCGCGATGACATCGGGCCCTTCGTACGCCAGCCGCTCGAGCGGCAACGCGTTCCAGCCCGGCCTATCCTGGAAGTTGGCGAGCCCGGCGGCGCGCAGGACCTCGTGCACCAGTGTTCCTTCACCCGAGGTCACGCCGCCGGGGGTCATGTAGAGTGCGGAAGGTGCAGCGCCTTCGCGCTGGGGGAGTGCAGCAAGCCGCCTGTCCATGTCGGACGCGACCCGCCGGGCCTCGCGCTCGGCGCCGAGGGCGCCGCCGACGCGCACGACTTCGTCGCGCACTTCGGCGAGTGTCTGGGGAAAGCCGATCTGGACCACCGGCACGCCGAGCTCTTCGAGGAAACCCACCGCCTCCGGGCCGCCGCCATAGGATCGCACCACGAGATCGGGTTTCAGCGCGAGCACGTCGGCCGCGCGCGGGCGAACCGACGGCAGGCCGCTCGCGTGGCTGCGCATGTAGGAGAAGCGCTTCGCCGCATCGGGGGAAACGGCCAGAATCGCATCGCGATCGGCGAAGCGCAGCACGTATTGGTCGGCGCAGTAATCCAGGCTGACGATGCGTTGCGGCCGTTCGCCGTCAGGGTCCAGAGCAGGGCCGGAGGCAGAGCAGCCCGCCAGCAGCGCGGTGGACGCCGCCATCGCGAGGCGGCCTCGTCTTGCGAGCAAGCGGCGGATTTGAGTTCTGCCCACGATCCCGGGCCTCTCGCACCGGCGCGAGAACGGACCGGTGTCCGCGCGCCTTCGACAGTCGTGGCCCGCCGCGGGCCACGCCGCGGCGCCGGAAATCCGGCCGATTGCTGTCGTTTCTCGCGGGAAACCGTGTTTCCCGTCCGCTGGAGCTGACCCGGCTCCCGGACGAACGACGCGACGGCAGGTCTCCTGGCTTGCGGATCGGCGCCCCGGGGCCGTCTTCCCGGCGGCCGGTCCGAGCTTGCGGAACGGCGACCAGTGACGTGTTGGCCCGGGACTCCCCGCTTACAGTTGCGGGCACAGCACCGGCATCGAACCGGCTTCCCTCTTAGCCCCGACCGCTTGCGCGGTCGCGGCACCGTCTGCACTCGCCCTGCGGCTGCGCTCCGGCGTTGTCAATCCCGGCTGCCGGGTAGGGCGGGCGGACTCCGACGCGTATGGATCACCTCGCTGGCGGCCGGGCCAATATTATTCGGGTTGCGGGACCCGTCCGCCATGGCGCAATATCGACCGCTACGCCTCGGGATCGGCCGATGACCGCCAAGCATACGATATTGATTGTCGACGATCATCCGATCACCCAGCGCGGGCTGCGCATGCTGTTCGCGGAGCACGATCAGTTCGAAGTGGTCGAGGCGCTCGACCGCGGCGCGACCGCGAGCGCCTTCGTCAAATCGCAGCCGGTCGATATCGTGATCCTCGATCTCAACATGCCTGACGTTCGCGGGGTGAGCATACTCGCCGAGATCGTCGGCTCGCACGACATGACGGTGATCATTCTCACCGGCGAAAGCCAGTTCGGCGAAGTCGACTATGCACTGAAGCTGGGCGCCCGGGGCGTCGTCAGCAAGGCCGACCCGCCGCACGAGATCATCGCCGCGTGCGAAGCCGCCCTGGCGGGCGAGGTCTACGTCTCGTCGCAGATGCGCGAGGGGTTGAGCAAGCTCGCCGAAGCGCCCGTCGCGCTGTCGACCCGGCAGATGGCGATCCTCCACTATCTGGCACAGGGCGAGAGCAACAAGGAGATATCCTATCGTCTGTCGATTGCGCAGCCGACCGTGTCGTTCCACATCGCGGAACTGCGGCGAAAGCTCGACGTGACGAACAATCGCAAGATCGTCGAACGGGCGATGGAGCTAAACCTGCTCTGACAGACTCCCGAATGCCGGATGGAGTCGCATCTCGCGGCACAGGGGTTTGACCAGCATGAGGTCGACCGTTTCGCCCAGCCGACCGCGAGTCACCGTACTGTCGTCGTAGGTCGCGGCGGCCAGCCCGCGATCGGATGCGCCGCGCGCCGCGACCGCACTCTCGAAAGTCTCGCGCTTGTCGAAATCGAGGATCGTCCAGCCGGGCGCCTCGTCCGCAAGCTGGGGGATGGAGCACGGTTCGGTCGTCCGCTGCGCGCAGGGCAGCAAGACCCGCAGGACGGTGCCCGTGGATCCCGAAGAAACGATCTCGAGAGTGCCGGAGAGGCTTTCGATCAGCCGCCGCGCCGATCGAAAGCCAGAACCCGTGCTATGCGGGGCGGCTCCGCGCGGCCCGCGGTGGACGCTGTCTTCGGTCATCTGGCGGACCAGATCTTCCGACATGCCCACCCCCGTATCGCTCAGCGTGATGGCGGCGCTCCCGCCGTCCATCGCGAATGAGAGGTTCGCGCCGCCCGCGACGGTGTAGTGATAGCTGTTGCTCAGCAGGTTTGCGAGTGCGCGCATCAGGAGCGGCCGATCCGACACGAGCGTCAGCTGGGGGTCGATCTCGGCGGTGAGCGACAGATTCTTGCCCGCGAAAGGCGCCTTGAACATCATGAGCAGAGGCTCGATCAACGCCTGCCCCCTGAACGCGCTGAGCGCCAGCATATGCGATTCAGCACCGACGAGGGCTGCTCCGGAGATCGTGGTCGTCGCGATACCGCCGAGATAGTCGGCAGAACTCCTGAGCATTTCGGTGAGCTCGCGGTGGACCCCGTCGTGGTCGGTGCGCTTGAGCACTTCGACCGCGCTGTTCAACGCGAGGATGACCTGCCTGCTGTCATGACCCGAAGCGTGGAGAAGCGCGCTCTGGCTGTTCACGGTCTCGAGCGCGAAGGCCTTCTCGTCCGCGAGCCGCGCGGCGCGTTCGCTGATCGCCAGCCGCTCTCCCATAGATCGTGCGTAGTTCTCGTCGGCCGCCCGCTTGTCGGCCTGGATCTTGCGCAAGTTGAGGCCGAGCGCGAGCGTGACCATGAGCGATTCGAACAGGCCGACCGGACCCGCAAGGTGCCAGTTGATCGGCAGCCAGGCGAAGATGCCCATTGATGCGATGGCGGCGTAGACAATGAACAGGGCGAGGCTGCCCCATCCCACCAGCAGGGGCCAGAGCTGATGCCCGACCCGCCGCATCGCCGTGTAGCCGACGAAGGGCAGGAACAGCGCGACGCCGACCGCGATCGCCCAGGCGGAAGTGTGCAGGATGCCGCGCAACGCGGGGGCGTAGAGCGCCAGCCCCGCCTGCAGCGCGATGACCGCGATACCGGCGATGATCAGGGCCTTGAGAACGAGATCGAGGCGCGGCATCCGTTCGGCAGTGCGCACGAAGCTGCGCGCGAATTGCGCCATCGAAGCGGCGAAGCCGCACTTGACGGCGTCCTCCAGCGCCAGGCCGAGCAGCGGATCGTCGGCGAGGAAGAAGATCGTGATGTAGCCTTCCGCATGGATCGTGTTGATCGCGAAGAAGCCCTGCGCGAGCGCGAGCCAGGCGAACTCGCGATGTCCGGTGATCGAGAAGAACACGAAGTTGAGGAATATCAGCACCGCCACGCCCAGCACGACGCCCGCCACCATGGCGATGTTGGCGCGACGCTTTTCGAAAAACGTGGCGTAGGTCTCGATCCGCAGCGGCAGGTAAGTCGAGTTGTGCGAGAGGAAATCGATCAGCAGGGTCCTCTCGCGCCCCGGCTCGAGCACGAGTTCCGTGCTGAACGCCTGATAGGTTCGCAGGTTGCGGCTTGCCTTTGCCGGGTCGGTTCCGTCCACCAGCACGTTCAGGCCATCGTCGGTGACCTCGTAGAGCCGGAAATAGCTGAGCGAACCGCGCCCGGTGGTGAGGATCCAGCTCCCCGCCTCGTCCCCGACGTTCCGCACACGGAGTGCGACGGCGGTGCGCTCCCCGGGGGGGCCGAAGTGCACTGCGCGGCCCGAGATGGGGCGAAAGTCGGCGGCCAGTATCTGCTCGGCGGTTCGGTTTCCCAGATTGCCCAACCCCCTCGTGTATCGGATCTGGCGCGCGACCTCGGGTGCGTCTTCCCCGGCTCTGAGCTCGATCGTCGGCAGGGGATCGCGGGCCTGCGCCGCCGGGGCGAGCGTGACCAGGACCAGCAGCGCACACGCGACAATCCATGAAATCCGCCCCATCGACCGCGGGTTTTCACCCCGGTTGGCGGCTTGTCAATTTGCATTTCCCAACAGATCGCGCCCATCCAGTAGAGAACGGCGAGTACTCTGGCGCTTCGCAAGGCGAAACTCCCACCTGTTGCCCTCGACCCTAAAATTCATTGGGTAGACGTCTTGCCCGGAAGTGAATTAGCTGAAATCATCGAACTTTAAGAGCCGGCCCATGAGGCCGGTAGGGGGCGCAAGGAGCATAGCGGAAGTCGACGGCGGCACGCGCGAGGGCGCGTGGCCCGCGACGTCTCTGCACGTTTGTATGTTTTCTTGGGGGTACCTCCTGTCATGACCAAAATGTCCAAGGCGCAACTGCTCGCCACCAGCGCGATCGCAGGTTTCTCGGTTCTCCAGTTCGCACCCGCCGCGCAGGCGCAGGATGCGTTCGGGATCCACAACGATCAGCCTGAGCTGCTCGAAATTGTCGTCGAGGAAGGCGAAACTGTCGAAGGCGACGATATCGGCATCTACGCCGACAACGGTCCGGTCGACGTCGAGAACGATGGTACGATTCGCGGCAACGGGACCGCGCAGGGCAGCGATGAGGTTCGCCCGAGCGCTGGCATCGTCATTGCCCAGCCCAATTCGACAGTCGACAACCGGGGGGAGATCAGCGGTGCGGCCGGCGGCGTCGTCACCGCCTATTTCTTCGGCGAGGACGAGAATGACGATCCGCTCCCACCGCAGGCCTTGGCCGAAAACACCACCGTCACAAATAGCGGCCTGATCCGCGGCGAGGCTGGGGTCAGCGTCGCGCTGATCGGCGGCGGCACCGTGGTCAACAGCGGTACGATCCAGGCGTTCAGCGGCGATCCCGCTCTGGGCGCGCAGGCGATCGGCGTGGTCATTGCCGAATTTCCCGAGGCGATCCGGACTGATGTGACTGGGGTGGGTTCGGTCACCAATACCGAAACAGGCCTGATCGAAGGGCAGTTGTTCGGCGTGCTCCTGTCAGGCGGCGGGACGATCGACAACGCCGGCGTCATTCGCAGTACCGGGGGCTTCAATCCCAACTTCCCCGGCGTCAGCCCCTTCGGTGTGATCATGACCGCGAGCGAAGCGCAGGACGGGCGTTCGGCCACGCTGAACAATTCGGGTACCGTGCAGGGCATTCTGGGCGTCCTAGCCAACGCCTCGCTCGCCAGCGCGACGATCAACAACACGGGCCTCATCAACGGTTCGGGCGTCGCGGTGTTCGGCGGGCTATCCGGCGATCTCGCCGTCAACAACGGGGAATCCGGCACCATCGTATCGAACGGCGTCGCGATCAATTCCTCGAACGGTACGCTCGCGCTCGACAACGCAGGGCTGGTGGTGAGCAACGGGCAATCGGCGGTCGAAATCCGCACGGCCGACGCGCAGATCGTCAACAGCGGCACGATCCAGGGAAGCAATCACGGCATCGTGACCCTCGCCGCTCAGCCTCCGGCGGTGGAAACGTCGGTGCATCTCGCGGTCGGAACCGACGTGGTCAACAGCGGCACGATCACCGGTATCAACAACGATGCGGTCCGCCTCGTTGGCGGCGGGACCGTGGTCAACAGCGGCACGATCCAAGGCTTGAACCCCTCGGCTGGCGGAACCGACGGCGTCTCGATGTTCGCGGCGGTCGATCAGGATCCCGCGACTTACGAAGCAAGCGTCGCCAACACTGAAGACGGGGCCATCTACGGGGACCGCTCGGGCGTTGCTCTATCTTCGGGCGGCGCGATCGAGAACGATGGCCAGATCATTGGCAACCAGGTCGGCGTAATCATCCAGAATGGCGAAGCCGTGGTCGATGGCTCGATTACCAATAGCGGCCTCATCGTAGGCAACAGCAGCGAAGGCATCGTGGCCTACGGCAACATCGGCACCCTCGCGGTGAGCAATAGCGGGCTGATCCTGGGCGGTGGCAGCGACGGCCTGTACGCCAATCTCCAGGGCGAAGCGCAGGTCGTGGTCGACAATCTCGAGGGGGGCGAGATCACCGGCGCGGCTTCGGGCGTGCACGTCGAACTCGGTAACCTCACGCTCGACAACGCGGGGACGATCCGCGGTGACGGTGGCAACCTCGGTTTCGATGCCCCGCCCGATGCGGGCGTGACGGTGTCGGGCGATGCCAATACGATCACCAACAGCGGCACCATCTCGGGCAACCGCCTGGGCATCACCACGGCCAACTACTTCAATGCCGAAACCGGCCAGCTCGAAGGCCGTGCGACCGATACCGTGGTGGTCAACAGCGGGACGATCACTGGTGACAACGACGACGGCGTGCGTCTGATCGGTGGCGGTAGCGTCACCAACAGCGGCACGATCAGCGGCAATGTCGAGGCGTTCGCCGACGGTATCTCGATGTTCGCCTATACTGACCAGGCGAACGAGGACTACGGCGCGCTCGTCACCAACGAGGCCGAAGGCGAAATCGCCGGGCAGCGCTTCGGCGTGATCCTTTCGGGCGGCGGCGACGTGGCCAATGCGGGCGGCATCACCGGTGTCTCAGGCGGCGTGTTCGTCCAGGGCACCGCGCTCAACACCGACCCGAACGAGGATCGCAGCGGCTTGACCGCCAGCGTGGTCAACAGCGGCACGATCAGCGGGACCGGCGACTTCGGCGGAACCGGGACCAACGGCTACGGCGTGGGCTTCGGCAGCGATATGTCGGCCGCGACGCTGGTCAACAGCGGCACGATCACCAGCGAGACCGCCGAGGCGGTCAACCAGGGATCGCTCGCCGACCTCACGATCACCAACGAGGAAGGCGGCGTGATCGAAGGCGCCACCTCGGGCATCTACGGCGGCTCGAGCGGGACGATGACCATCCTCAACGCGGGCACGATCCGCGGCAACGGAACTTACGACGGGTTCGATGCCCCGCCGGATGCAGGGATCACCATCGCTACCGCGGAATCGAGCGTGACCAACAGCGGTATGATCTCGGGCGCCGGGACGGGTATCACGACCGCCTATGTCTTCGATGAAGAGCTCGGCCAACTGGTCCTTGCGGCCACCGGCACGCAGGTCGACAACAGCGGCGTCATCCTCGGCGAGAGCAACGACGGCGTGCGCCTGATCGGCGGCGGCAGCGTGACCAACAGTGGCACGATCAGCGGCGAGGGCAGCGCGTTCGCCGACGGGGTGTCGATGTTCCGCGGCGACGGGCAGGCGCAGGAAGGCTACGTCGCGTCGCTCACGAACTCCGCGGATGGCGCGATCGACGGCGCGCGCTTCGGTGCCATCCTCTCGATGGGCGGCACGGTCGACAACGCAGGTGCGATCCTCGGCAGCGCAGGGGGCGTCCTCGTCCAGGGCAGCGGCATCGAAGGCGAGACCGGCATGACCGGCTCCGTCGACAACAGCGGCACGATTGCCGGCGCCGAGGGCTTCGGCGTCTCGGTCGCCGCCAACCTCGACGAAGCTTCGGTGACCAACAGCGGCTCGATCTCGGGCGCGGACTTCGGTGTGATACTCGGCAATGCGGGGACCGCGACGCTGGTCAACACGGGGGCCATCGCGGGTGGCGAAGTCGGCGTGCTGGGTGACGGCAGCGGACCGGTCGCGCTCGACAACGCCGGTGCGATCGCCGGTGGCAGCGGCCTTGCCGTGATGCTCGGCGGCTTCGACGACACCGTGACCCTGCGGACCGGCAGCGACGTCACCGGCGCGATCGATGCGGGCGAGGGTACCGACAGCCTGACCCTGGTGGGCGACGTGCTCGAACTCACCGAAGCGCAGGAACTCGGGCTGTCGCTCGGTTTCGAAAGCCTCGAAGTGGCCGCGGGCTACTGGAATACCAGCGGCGTGGTCGGTGAATTCGGCAGCGTCACGATCGGCGAAGGGGCCGCGCTCCAAGTCAACGAAGTCGACCTCGGCGAAGAGGAGGGCCTCTCCTCGCCGATCTTCACCACGGCGGTCACCACCAACGGATTGCTGGTGCTGAACTTCAGCGAAGACGACGTGGTTTCGGGTCTCGACGACGCGCTGAACATCGGTGGAACGGGCGGGATCCAGCTGATCGGCGAGGCGATATTCACCGTCGACACCGACACGCTGACCTATACCGGCGGGACCACGATCTCGAACGGCGGGCTGGTGCTCACCGGCACGCTGACCGGCGACGTGGTGATCGAGGGCGACGGCTACTTCCAGCTGGGCGCAGGCGGCACCGAAGGCACGTTCAGCGGCGACATCGTCAACGACGGACGCTTCGTGTTCAACCGTTCGGACGACTACGACTTCCTCGGCGCCTTCTCCGGCTCGGGCGTGCTCGACAAGCTGGGCGGTGGCGTGCTGACCTTCATGGGCGACTATGCCTTCCAGGGCGTGACCAACATCCTGGGCGGTGCAGTGCGTATCGGCGGGACGATCGACCCCGAGACCGACTTCAACCTGGCCGATGGCGGCACGCTGGACATCACCGGCAACGATCAGACCATCGGCGGGCTTGAAGGCGAGGAAGAAGCCACCGTCGAGCTGGGCGAGCAGACCCTGACGGTCGAGCAGGAGGAAGACACCGAGTTCGCCGGCGCGATCAGCGGCCTCGGCGGGATCGTGAAGGACGGCGAGGGGATCCTGAACCTCACGGGCGACAGCACCTACACCGGCCCCACCGACGTCAACGGCGGCACGCTGGCGGTGAACGGATCGATAGTATCGGATGTGACGGTAAATGCGGGCGGCACGCTCGGCGGCAACGGTACCGTCGGCGACACCGATGTGAACGGCGGCACGCTTGCCCCGGGCAACTCGATCGGCCAGCTTACCGTCGACGGCGATCTCAACTTCGCGGCTGGATCGGTTTACGAAGTCGAAGTCAACGCGGCAGGTGAATCCGACCGCGTCGACGCCACCGGCGAGGTGACCATCGCCAGCACCGCCAGTGTCGCGGTGCTCGCAGAGGACGGCGACTATGCCCCGCGCACCGACTACGTCATCCTGACCGGTGCGGAAGGGGTCACGGGGACCTTCGGCTCGGTGACTACCGACCTGGCGTTCCTCGATCCGCTGCTGCGCTACGGCGCCAATGCGGTGACCCTGTCGCTCTACCGCAACGACGTGGACTTCGCCGATGTCGCGACCAATGCGAATCAGGTCGGCGTTGCCGGCGCCGTCCAGGCGCTGGGCATCGACGATCCGCTGTTCGACGCGGTGTTGATGCAGAACGCCGCCACCGCGCAGGCCACCTTCGGCGATCTTTCGGGCGAAATCCTCGCCAGCACGATCACGGGCCTGACCGACGACAGCCGTCACTTGCGCAACGCCATGATGGGCATGGCCGCGCCCCGGGAAGCGGGCATGTTCGTCTGGGGCTCGGCCTTCGGCGGATGGGGCGACTTCGACGGTACGGCCAACGCCTTCGGCATGGAGACCGACCACAAGGGCTTCGTGACCGGCGTTGGCTTCGGCGGCGAGGGTTTCGGAGTGGCGCTCTCGGCCGGCCTCGGCGGTTCGGACTTCGATCTCGAAGGACGCAGCGACGCGGCCGACGTGAAGAGCAAGTATCTTGCCGCTCACGCCACGTTCGGCGGGGGCGGGGGGCTGCGCGGCGCGGCCGGCGTCAGCTACGCCTGGCATGCTGTGGACACCGTCCGCACGGTCAGCGGCGCGGCGCTGGGGCAAACGCTGGTATCGGAACGCGATGCCGACACGCTCCAGCTGTTCGGCGAGATCGGCTACGATCTCATGATGGGTACCACCGCGGTCACGCCGTTCGCCCGCGTGGCGCACGTCACGACCGAAAACGACGCCTTCGCCGAGAGCGGCGGCAACGCGGCGCTCGTCGTTGCCAAGGCCGATCAGGAAACCACTTTCCTGAGCCTGGGAGCGATGGCTCGCTTCAATGCGGACGGCGAAGGCTTCCAGCCTTACCTCTCGGCCGCATGGAACCACGCGGCGGGCGACCGCGCGGCACGGGTGGTCTCGCAGTTCGACGCCGGCGGGCCGGTGTTCGGTATCGTCGGTGTGGCGATCCCGAAGAACTCGGCCGAAGTCGAAGCCGGCTTCGACTACAACGTGGGCGCGTTCAGCATCGGTGCCGCCTACTCGGGCACGCTGGCAGGCGATCGCACGAGCCATGGCGCACGGGTGACGGCCCGGATCACCTTCTGATCGATACCCCACGGCCTTGAAGGCCGCAGCGAGGGAGGCCGGAGCGAGACGATCGCTTCGGCCTCTTTCCTTTGCGACCCGAAATTCAGGCGGCGGCTTCCATCGCCGTGCGCATCTGGGAGAGAGCCGCCGCCTTGAGCTGGTGCACGCGCGGCACGCTGACTCCGAGCACGGCGGCGATCTCCGACAGATTCAGTTCCTCGACGAAATAGAGCTGGATCACCAGTTGATGCCGCTCGCCGAGCGAGCCGAGCGCGGCGATCAATGTCTCGCGATCTTCCTGCTGCAGCACCTGCCGCTCGGCGTCGGGCTCCGCCGAGGCGAAAGCGACGTCGGTTTCCGAATAACAGTCGTCGATCGAGGCAAGCCTCGTCTCGACCAGATCGGTCTCGAGCTGGAGATAAGCTTCGACGGTCATCCCGAGTGCCTCGGCAAGTTGAGTGGAAGATGGCTCTCGGCCGAGAGTGCTGTGCAGCTTCGAGCGGGCGCTCTCGATCATGCGACGCTTGGCGCGGGCACCGCGTGGATCTGGCGAGGTGCTGCGCAGCAGGTCGACCATCGCGCCGCGCACGCGCAGCTTGGCATAGGCGGCAAAGCCGTCGTCGCTTGGCGAATCGTGCTTCTGCGCACATTCGGTGAGCGCGACCAGACCCGCCTGCATCAGATCCTCGACGTCTATCGTCGGCCCGCCACTGCCCGACAGGTGCCAGGCGAGCTTGCGAACCATCGGGAGGAACTGCGCCACCCGCTCGCCCACGTTGACGCCATAGGCTTCGGCTGCGGCGAACTGGGAGTGATCGAGCTTCATGCCGCCATCGCCTCCGTGGTGGTATCGTCCGCCGGGGCGGCGACCTGGGCGACTTGCGCCGGCCCATCCTGTTCGCCGCCGACGACCGCGATCACCTCGATCGGCTGCGACACGGGCAGTTCGTTGATCGACAGCACCGCGCATCCCGGTGCACGGAGCCGCAGTAAGCCGGAAAGCGGGCGTCGCGCGCGCGGCTGCACGATCAGCGCGGGCACGCAGGCGCCGGCCGGCCTGCTCGCCATAATCGCGGCGATGCGTTCGCCTATCGAGCGTGCGAGATCGGGCTCGATCACGACATTCCCGCTCGTCGGATCCTGCAATCCACCGACGACCATCTCTTCGAGTTCGGCGGCGAGCGTGATCACGGGCAGTCGCTGGTCGGGCGCGCACAGGCTGCCTACCAGCATCGGGCCGAGATCGGCGCGGAGCATGTCGACGAGTTTCTCGTGATCGGTCGTCTGTTGCGCCGCCTGCGACAGGCTGGCGAGCACCGGCAGCGGATGGGCGAGCGAAATGCCGTCGGACAGGAGCGCGCGCAGCAGACGGGTGATCGCTGCCAGCGAAAGCGGCTGCGGCGTTACCGTATCGACCAGCTGCGCATTGCGGTCGCGCACCATGTCGAGCAGCTCGCGCACCTGGTCCGGCCCGAGCAGGTCCTGCGGACGGTTCGAGAGTAGCTGGTTGACGTGCGTGGCGACGACGCTTTCGGCATCGACCACGAGGTATCCTTCGGCGACGGCGAGGTCGCGCGTCGCGGCATCGATCCATACCGCGGGGCATCCGAAGCTCGGGTCGACCGTGGCTTCGCCCGGCAACTTGGCGAGCGCGCCCGCGTCGCCGGTATCGATCGCGAGCATCCGGTCGGGGCGCAGCTGGCCCGAACCGAGCGGCGCGCCGCCCAGCGTGATGCGATAGCGGTCGGGAGGGAGGTCGAAGCTGTCCTTGATCCTGAACTGGGGCACCACGAAGCCGAAAGACTGGCACAGCTGACGACGCAGGCCGGTAAGGCGCGAAACCAGCGGCGCGCCACGCTTCTCGTCGGCGAGGTGCACCAGGCCGAAGCCGAGCTCGACGGTGACAAGCGCGCGTTCGGACACGTCCTCGATCGCGATCTTGGTGGCGTCGGGTGCGGGCTCGGGTTCCGCCAGCGGGACGAAGGCCTTGCGACGGCTCAGCACACGCCACAGCGCGAAGGCGGCGACTGCGAGGGGGAAGAAGATCGATTGCGGCATCGCCGGGATCATGCCCATCGCGGCGAGGATGCAGCCGACCGGAAGCCAGATGCCCGGTTCGGCCAGCTGGCCACCGATCTGCCCGGT
Organism: uncultured Altererythrobacter sp.; assembly: GCA_946885545.1. The sequence continues at coordinate 345 of CAMPGP010000028.1, read as the reverse complement.
GAGGTCGCGCGTATCGGATACGCGGGTGACGATGACAGCGGCGGCGATCGACAGCAGCAAAGCGGGCACCGAGGCCACGAGCGCGTCGCCCACCGCCAGCGTGACGTAGACCTCGCCTGCTTCTCCTGCCGAGAGCCCGTGCGAGACCATGCCCAGCACGAAGCCCGCGACGATGTTGACGAACAGGATCAGCAGCGCCGCGATTGCGTCGCCCTTCACGAACTTGCTCGCGCCATCCATCGAGCCGTAGAAGTCGGCTTCGGTCGCGATCTCGCGGCGGCGGGCCTTGGCTTCGTCCGCCGTCATGAGCCCGGCGGCGAGATCGGCGTCGATCGCCATCTGCTT
>CAMPGP010000027.1 GCA_946885545.1 uncultured Altererythrobacter sp. | reverse complement strand
TGGTGATGAGCGTCAATCCCGGCTTCGGCGGGCAGAGCTTCATCGACAGCCAGCTGCGCAAGGTCGCCGCGATCCGGAAGATGATCGACGCCACCGGGCGCGACATCCACCTCGAGGTCGACGGCGGCGTCAATGTCGAGACCGCGCGGCAGTGCCTCGATGCGGGGGCCGACGTGCTCGTGGCCGGTTCGGCGACCTTCAAGGGCGGTCCGGAGCGGTACGCATACAACATCGCCGCGCTGCGGGGAGAAGGCTGATGGGCGACGCGGCGCCGCTGGTCGATGCCGCCGCCCGCCGCGCAGCCGTAACGCGCGAAATGCCGCACGATGCGCCGGCACTGCCGCTGGGAGACGGAAAGGTCGAAACGCTGGTGCGCGCGGATGGCGAGCGGCAGGACGCGCTCGAGCCTGCTCGCTCGCTGGTGCTGTCCGATCTGGCCGCGCCCCGCGTCGGAGCGGGCGAGGCACTGATCCGTCTGGCCTATCGCATGGGGGTCTCAGGGCCGACGCTGACGTCGCCTTTTTCCAAGCCCGCCCGCCCGCGTCTGCTCGGCACGGTCGAGAGCCCGCTCGTCGGCGATCGCGCCGCCGGAGTCGCTTTGCGCGCAGGGCATTTCCTCGTGAACGGGGTCAAGGCGCCGATCGCGCAGATGGAATTCGAATCGGTCGCGCGCCTGACGCCGCCCTTCGAACGCGCGGTCCACGGGTTCACCTGGTTGCGCGATCTCGCCGCCAGCGCGCCGCGCGAACAGTGCGTGGCGACCGCCGAGCGCGTGCTCGGCGCCTGGCTCCAGGCCAATCCCGCACCGGGCAAGGGTCCCGCGTGGAACGTCGAGCACGTCGGCAGCCGGCTGCGCAACTGGCTCGTCTTCGCGCCGCTGATCCTTTCGGGCGAGGGGGCGCAACTGCGCGGCAAGGCGCTCGCGGCGATCGCCGAAACGGCGCGCTGGCTGGACCGCAGACCAGGCAAGGCGGACGACGGGCTCGGCGCGGTCGCGGCCTGGACGGGGCTGGTCGCGGCCGGCCTGCTGCTGCCCGATGGCAAGCCGCGGCGGCTGTTCGCCGAAGCCGGGCTGGCGCGCGCACTGGGCGAACTCGTCGCGGAAGACGGCGGCGTGCTCTCGCGCAGTCCGCTGGCGCAGATGGACGCGATCGCCGCACTCGTCGATCTGCGCGCCTGCTACGAAGCGGTGAAGCGCGATCCGCCGCAATTCGTCGAAACGATGCTGCAACTGCTCGTGCCGCCCCTCCTCTCGTTGCTCCACGGCGACGGCGGGCTCGGCAACTGGCAGGGCTCGGGGGCGTTGCGGGCCGAGCGGGTCGCCGCGCTGGTCGACGCGAGCCGGGTGCGGACCCGACCGCTCAAGGATGCGCGCCAGTGGGGTTACCAGCGTGTCGCCGCGCGCAAGTCGGTGCTGGTGATGGACGCCGCCCCGCCGCCGCTGCCGCGCCATGCGCGTTCGGGCTGCGCATCCACGCTGGCGTTCGAGTTTTCCGCCGACGGGCAGCGCATCGTCGTCAACTGCGGCGGCGCGGCGCTTGCCGGCGGCCAGGTGCCGGTACGGATCGAGCAGGGCCTGCGCGCCACCGCTGCGCATTCGACGCTGGCGCTCGACGAAGCCAATTCCACCGCGGTCCTGCTCCACGGCAAGCTGGGCAAGGGCGTGAACGAGGTCGAGATCGATCGCCGCACGCTCGACCTCAACGGCGGCAACGCGACCCGGCTCGAGGCGAGCCACGATGGTTATGCGGCGCGTCATGGGCTGGTCCACAGGCGGATATTGATCCTGCGCGACACCGGCCACGAACTGCGCGGCGAAGACGTGTTGCTGCCCGCGGGCAAGACTGGCAAGCGCGGCAAGATCGGCTTCGCGATTCGCTTCCACCTCGGCCCCGGCGTCGAAGCGCGGCTCTCGGACGACCGGCAGGGTGCCGGGCTGGCCTTGCCCGACGGCAGCTTCTGGCAGTTCCGCGTCCCGCAAGGCGAGAAGACCGGCGAACTGTCGATCGAGGAAAGCCTGTGGGTCGACGGGCAGGGGCGTGCCCACCCGATCGAACAACTGGTCCTCCAGGGCCTGACATCGCGCAGCGGGGGAAGCTTCTCCTGGCTGCTCAAGAAAATGGGATAACATTCGACGTGAGCGACGTGACGATCAGGCGGGCACTGCTTTCGGTGTCCGACAAGGACGGTTTGCTGGACCTCGGCGCGCGGCTCGCCAAGGGCGGGGTGGAACTGGTCTCGACCGGCGGCACCGCGCGCGCGCTGCGCGAGGCGGGCCTGACGGTGCGCGACGTTTCCGACCTGACCGGATTTCCCGAGATGATGGACGGGCGGGTCAAGACGCTCCACCCGATGGTCCACGGCGGGCTGCTCGCGGTGCGCGACAATCCGGAGCACGCCGCGGCGATGGAAGCGCACGAAATCGGCGCGATCGACCTCGTGGTGGTCAACCTCTACCCGTTCGAGGACACCGTCGCGCGCGGGGCCGAACGCGACGAGGTGATCGAGAACATCGACATCGGTGGGCCCAGTATGGTTCGCTCTTCGGCAAAAAATCACCGATACGTCACTATCGTCACCGATCCGGCCGACTACGACGACCTGCTCGCCGAGTTGGCCGACCACGACGGCGGCACCACGCTCGACTTCCGCAAGCGCATGGCGGCAAAGGCGTTCGCTGCGACCGCCGCTTACGATTCCGCGATCAGCCAGTGGTTCGCCTTCGCCGATCAGGGGCAGAAGTTCCCCCCGGTGGTGAGCATGACCCGCAAGCTCGCGGGCACGCTGCGCTACGGCGAGAACCCGCATCAGGACGCCGCGCTCTACCTGCCCGCCGGGCCGCATTCGCAGGGCTTGCCGCAGGCCGAGCAGGTCCAGGGCAAGGAACTCAGCTACAACAACTACAACGATGCCGCGGCCGCGCTCGAGCTCGCCGCCGAATTTCGCGGCGGGCGCCCCGCGGTGGTGATCGTCAAGCACGCCAACCCCTGCGGCGTGGCGCAGGCCGACAGCCTGGTTAACGCATGGCACGCAGCGCTCGCCTGCGACGACATCTCGGCGTTCGGCGGGATCGTGGCGACCAACGTGCCCCTCGATGGGCCGACGGCCGAGGCGATCTGTACGATCTTCACCGAAGTCGTGGTCGCCCCGGGTGCCGACGAGGCCGCGCGCGCCGCCTTCGCGAAGAAGAAAAACCTGCGCCTGCTGCTGACCGAAGACCTGCCCGATCCGCGCCGTCCCGGCCAGACGATGGCGGTGATCGCGGGCGGCATCCTGGTGCAGGACCGCGACAGTGGCGCGATCTCGCGCGACGACCTCAAGGTCGTGACCGAGCGCGCGCCGACCGAGCGCGAGCTGGAAGACTGCCTGTTCGCCTGGACCGTGGCACGCCACGTCAAGTCGAACGCGATCGTCTATGCGAAGGACGGCGCCACCGCGGGCATCGGCGCCGGGCAGATGAACCGCCGCGATTCCTCACGCATCGCCGCGATGAAGGCCGCCGAAGCTGCCGAAAAGTTCGGCTGGGACGCCCCGCGCACGGTCGGGAGCGCGGTCGCCAGCGACGCCTTCTTCCCCTTCGCCGACGGCCTGCTCGCCGCGGCCGAGGCGGGTGCGACCGCGGTGATCCAGCCGGGCGGCTCGATCCGCGACGAGGAAGTGATCGCCGCCGCCAACGAGGCGGGCCTGGCGATGGTCTTCACCGGAATGCGCCACTTCCGGCACTGAGGTTTAGGCCCTGTTAGAAAGGGTTGGCCGCGGCCCCCTTTCGTAAACGCAAGCCGAACCCCACGTTCAGAATGCCGCAAGCGCGGGATGCTATCCCCTGCTGCGAGAGATTCGCAAAAAAAGACCGAAACGCCATGAAACTGTTCAAGACCGACCTCTTCCGCAACTTCGCCATCGGCTTTGTCGCCGGGGCGATCCTCGTCGTGCTCCAGACCGGTCCGGACATCGTTGGCGCGATCGTGCCGCAGGCCGAGGCCGCCGTCCTTCGGTGAAGCCGGCCCTCGTCCTCCTCCTCGCGGGTTCGCTGGCGCTCGGCGCCTGTCAGCCCGCCGCTGCGGAGAGCGTCGTTGCGGCCCCTTCCGCCGAACGCACCGCGAAGGAAACGGGCGGGCTCAAGACCGCGATCTTTGCCGGAGGCTGTTTCTGGGGCGTCGAAGGCGTGTTCAGCCATGTTCGGGGCGTGAAGAGCGCCGTCGCCGGATACCACGGCGGCACCGAACGTCAGGCGACTTACGAACTCGTTTCCTCCGGGATTACCGATCATGCCGAGGCGGTGAAGGTCGTCTACGATCCCAAGGTCATCCGCTATGATCAGTTGTTGCGGATTTTCTTCTCGGTGGTCGCCGATCCGACGCTCAAGAACCGTCAGGGTCCCGATGTCGGAGCGCATTACCGCTCAGCACTAGTCCCTACCTCCGCCGAGCAGCGCGCGGTAGCACGGGCCTACCTCGCGCAGATGAAGGCCTCGGGCAAATGGCAACGCCCGATCGTGACCCGGATCGAGCGCGCGCAGGGCTTCCACCCCGCCGAAACCTACCACCAGGACTTTATGGCGAAGAACCCGCGCCACGGCTACATCGTGCGCTGGGACGCGCCGAAGGTAGCCGCGCTAAAGCGGCTCTATCCCGGCGTCTACAGCGCGAGCTTCCAGCGCGACTAGTGGCGCCCGGCGTCGACAGTCGCTATATCGGCGGCATGGCGACCCAACACACCCACTCGCACCACGAACACAGCGGCAACGACCTCGTGTCGGCGGCACGCGACGCGCTGGTCGAGGCTGGCGAGCAATGGACCGGTATGCGCGAATCGGTGTTCGAGGAACTCGCGAGGCACGACCGCCCGGCCTCGGCCTACGATATCGCCGACAACCTCTCGCGCGCCCGCGGCAAGCGGGTCGCGCCCAACAGCGTGTACCGCATCCTCGACCTGTTCGTGGCCAACAACCTCGCGATGCGGGTGGAAAGTGCCAACGCCTACCTCGCCAACACCCATCCGGGCTGCGAGCACGACTGCATCTTCCTCGTCTGCGACGAATGCGGCGAGGCGACCCATGTCGACGACGACGCCGTTTCGGGCGGAGTGCGCAAGGTGGCGCAGGCGAGCGGGTTCCGCACCCGCCGCCCGATCATCGAGGTCCGCGGGCTGTGCGAGGCCTGCGCGGGTTGACGCTCACGAATTGCTCATGTCCCTATCACGCGCGGTTCATCGACAGGCCGGTTTCGCCGGTGTAAGGCCGATCGGATGAGCCAACCGCCTGCAACGCCGCTGCTCGACACGGTCGACACCCCCACAGATCTCCGCAAGCTCGACAAAGGCCAGCTGCGCCAGCTGTCCGACGAATTGCGCGACGAGATGATTTCCGCCGTCGGCAGCACCGGCGGGCACTTGGGCTCGGGGCTCGGCGTGGTCGAGCTCTCGGTCGCGATCCACTATGTGTTCGACACGCCGGAAGACAAGCTGATCTGGGACGTCGGCCACCAGGCCTACCCGCACAAGATCCTCACCGGGCGGCGGAGCCGCATCCGCACGCTGCGCCAGGGCGGGGGGCTGTCGGGCTTCACCAAGCGCTCCGAGAGTGAATACGATCCGTTCGGTGCGGCGCATTCCTCGACCTCGATCTCGGCGGGCCTCGGCTTCGCGATCGCCAACAAGCTGAACGACAAGCCGGGCAAGGCGATCGCGGTGATCGGCGACGGCGCGATGAGCGCGGGCATGGCCTACGAAGCGATGAACAACGCCGAGCAGGCGGGCAACCGGCTGGTGGTGATCCTCAACGACAACGACATGTCGATCGCGCCGCCCGTGGGCGGTCTTTCGGCCTATCTCGCGCGGATGGTGTCGAGCAGCGAGTATCTCGGCTTGCGCAGCCTCGCGTCGCGCCTGTCGAAGAAGCTCAGCCGCAAGGTTCACTCGGGGCTCGAGAAGGCCGAGGAATATGCGCGCGGCATGGCCACCGGCGGCACGCTGTTCGAGGAACTGGGCTTCTACTACGTCGGGCCGATCGACGGGCACAACCTCGACCACCTGATCCCCGTGCTCGAGAACGTGCGCGACAGCGGCCTCGGGCCGATCCTGGTCCATGTCGTGACGCAGAAGGGCAAGGGCTACGCGCCCGCAGAAAGCAGCGCCGACAAGTATCACGGCGTCGCCAAGTTCGACGTCATTACCGGCGAGCAGAAGAAGTCGAGCGGCGGCCCTCCGAGCTACCAGAACGTGTTCGGCGAGACGTTGGCGAAGCTGGCCGAGAGCGACAGGCGCATCTGCGCGATCACCGCCGCGATGCCGAGCGGCACCGGGGTCGACAAGTTCGCCAAGGCGCACCCGGATCGCGCGTTCGACGTCGGGATCGCCGAGCAGCATGGCGTGACCTTCGCCGCCGGGCTCGCCGCGCAGGGCATGCGCCCGTTCGCGGCGATCTATTCGACCTTCCTCCAGCGCGCCTACGACCAGGTGGTGCACGATGTCGCGATCCAGAACCTGCCGGTGCGCTTCGCGATCGACCGCGCCGGGCTAGTTGGCGCCGACGGCGCGACGCACGCTGGATCGTTCGACGTTACCTATCTCTCCACGCTGCCCAACTTCGTCGTCATGGCCGCCGCCGACGAGGCCGAGCTGGTCCACATGACCTACACCGCCGCCGAATACGACGCGGGGCCCATCGCCTTCCGCTATCCGCGCGGGAGCGGCGTCGGCGTGCCGCTGCCGGAGGTTCCGGAGAAGCTGGAGATCGGCAAGGGCCGCGTGGTGCGCGAAGGCACCAAGGTCGCGATCCTTTCGCTCGGCACGCGGCTGCACGAGGCGCTCAAGGCCGCAGACCAGCTCGACGCCAAGGGCCTGTCGACCACGGTGGCCGACATGCGCTTCGCCAAGCCGCTCGATACCGCCCTGATCGAACGAATGATTCGCACCCATGATGTCGTGGTGACGATCGAGGAAGCGGCGATCGGCGGCCTCGGGGCGCACGTACTCACCTTCGCCAGCGACGAAGGGCTGACAGACAGCGGCCTCAAGATCCGGACCATGCGCCTGCCCGACGCGTTTCAGGATCACGATGATCCCGCGAAGCAGTACGACGAAGCAGGGCTCAACGCACCGCACATCGTCGACACGGTGCTCAAGGCGCTGCGCCACAACAGCGCGGGCGTGGAAGAGGCGCGGGCCTGACCGCCGGGAGGATCGGCGAGGGGGCGAAGCGGCGCATGCTGGCTGCCCTCCTCACGATCTTCACACTCTATCTCGCGCTCGCCGCCGCGTTGACGCTGGCGCAGGGTCGCATCGTCTATCCTGCCCCGCCTGGCCCCGGAAGCGAGCCTGCGGGTTTCGAGCGCGTCGTCTACCGAACGTCGGACGGGCTCGACCTCGCGGCAGGCTATCGAGCTGCCGCGCCAGGGCACCCCACGATCCTCTATTTCCACGGCAACGGTGCCGACTGGCAATCGAGCGTGGTCGCGACCGATCGCATGGTGCCCCAAGGCTACGGCGTGCTCGCAGCCGAGTATCGCGGCTATCGCGGCAACCCCGGACGCCCGAGCGAGCAAGGCCTGATCCGCGACGGGCGCGCCGCCGTGGCATGGCTCGCCGAGCGGGGCGTCACGCCGTCCGACACGGTGGTGATCGGCAATTCGATCGGCGGCGGCGTCGCCACCCGCGTCGCGAGCGAGGTTCAGCCCGCCGCGCTGATCCTGATCTCGCCGTTCTCGAGCTTGACCGAGCTGGCGCGTGAAAAGGCCTGGTGGCTACCGACCGGCCTGATGCTGCGCGACCGCTACGACAACGCGGCGCTGCTGCCGCAGGTTCGCTCGCCGGTCTTGATCCTCCATGGCGATGCCGACGACCTCATCCCTCTCGAACACGCCCGCCGCCTCGCGCGGACGCGGACTGGCACGGAACTGATGGCGGTACGCGGCGCAGGGCACGACCTCGCCTGGCTGCCCGAGGCCGAACACCATGCACTGGCATTCCTCGAACGGATTGACCGAGGCGTATTACCTGAATAATACACTGAGCGGTGCTCGCACTCGCGCTCCTCGCCGCTACCGCTGCTCCACCTGGCGAGGTGCTGACCTACGTTCGGTCCGACAGCGACGGCGCGATGGCCGAGCGGATCGTGATCTACGATCGCGCGCCGGGCGAAGTCTGGGTCCACAAGTCGCGCAGCCCATGCACCAACGCCGCATTCGTCAAGGCGCGGCTCGATTGGGCAAGCGGGCAGGCGATCGAGCTGATCGGTGGTCGGCTGACCCGCGAGCTGGGGCAGGAAGCCTTCGCCTGGCTTTCGCGCGACGCCGGCGGAGAGCTAAATGCAAGGCTCGGCAGCCCCTCGGCGGAGCCGGTGTTTTCGGTTCCCGTTGGCGCGCGCTAAGTGCTGTTCGACTTCCCGCTGCTGCTGACGGGGGTGGAAGGGCCCAGCTTCCGCAATCTCGGGCGGCTCGACTTGCGCTATGCGGGTTCGGGCGTCCGGAACGGCGACCTTTTCCATCACTATGTCGCAAGCGGCCCGGCGCTCGGCGATGGCGAGGGGCGGCTGTGGTTCGGCGAGGACGGGCGGCTGCTCGATGCAACGATGCCGATCCCCAACCATGCCGAGCATCGCGATTTCCGTCTTCGGCTCGTCGCCCGAGCGAGTGGCGAAACGGCATGGACGGCGCTGCTGGCGGAGCACTGGGCGGGCTGTCCCGCGCCCTGACCCGGCTCGACAAACCCGCCGTGGGCTGATGTAGAGGGGCTCGGTCAACCGGAGCCTCGCCCATGCCACTGCTTGAAATTGCGCGCGACGGCGCCGTTGCCACGCTCACCTTCAACCGCCCAGAAGCGATGAACCCCCTTGGCGCATCGGGCGACGGGGACGAAGTCGCGGCGGCATGCAACGCGATCAATGCCGACCCGGAGCTGCGCTGCGCGATCCTGACCGGCGCGGGCAAGGCGTTCTCTGCGGGCGGAGACATCAAGGCAATGCGCGACCGCACGGGCAACTTCGGCGGTAACCCGGCCGCGATCGCCGAGGGCTACCGTACGAACATCCATCGCGCGCTGCGTGCACTCGATGGCTTGAAGGTGCCGCTGATCGCCGCGGTCAACGGCCCGGCGATCGGGCTCGGCTGCGATCTCGCCTGTCTCGCCGACATTCGCCTGGCATCGAGCAGCGCGAAGTTCGGGGTGACGTTCCTCAAGCTCGGGCTCGTACCGGGCGACGGCGGCACATGGATCCTGCCACGCGTGATCGGCCACGCGCGCGCCGCCGAGCTGTTCTACACCGGCGAGGTGATCGACGCCGAGACCGCGCGCGAATGGGGTCTCGTCAGCCGCGTGGTCGCGTCCGAGGCACTGATGGGCGAGGCGCGCACGCTCGCCGAGAAGATCGCCGCGATGCCCCCGCAGGCGCTGCGCGCAACCAAGGAGCTGCTGCGTCAGGGCCGCTCGGTGACCTACGACACGGCACTCGAACTTGCCGCGACGACGCAGGCACACATGCACCACACCGAGGATCACGCCGAAGGGGTGGCCGCCCTGCTAGAAAAGCGGTCTCCGCGCTTCACCGGGCGCTAGAGCCAGCGCCACACGCCTGCGGGAATGCCCGCAGCGTGGATGTGCGACCAGGTGAGGAGAAGCCAGAGCGCCAGCGCGATCAGCCACAGCAACCCGCCCGCGCGCGGCAGTGCGCTCCAGCGCGGCCAGTAGCGCGTCCTGGCCTGCCAGCCGGTCCAGGCATCGCCCATCAGCGCTGCCTTTTTGCGGTCCTGGAGGTGCGCGCCGACGAGCGCGAGGAACATCACCGCACCCGCGACGATCAGCGTGCGCAGGCTCCACCACAGGATGATGTGCGACAGCGCCCAGAGTGCGAAACCCCACATCATCGGGTGACGGGTGACCGCGAACACGCCCGCGGGATCGCGTCGTGCCGCCTCGGCCGCGCGCGGATCGGGCAGCGCCGGATTGCCGCGCAGCGACCCGAGGAACAGTACCAGCGCGGGCAGGGTCAGCATTGTGGCGGCGATCCAGCCGATCTCGCCCGACCCAGCGAGGTCGGCGGTCGGCGCGGCGCGGAAGGCGACGACCATCCAGCCGAACGTCGCCAGCGCGACGAGCGTGTAGATGCCGAGAAAGCCCTTGGCCCCCGCCATGCCGACCAGCGGCGCGCGCAGCGGATGCGACAGCGCGAAATGCGTACCGACGAAGGCGACGGCCGCGGCGGCCAGCGAAATCAGAGCCTCGTTCATGCGCCAGTCTCCCCGATCTACGGGTTAAGTAGCGAAACGAAACCTACTTGGCAATCAGCTTCGCCCTTCGATGTCCAGCAGCTCGATCGTGAACAGCAGCGTGGCGTTCCCGGGGATCGGGCCCTTGCCCTGCGGGCCGTAGCCGAGATCTGCCGGGACGGCGATCTCTATCGTATCGCCGACGCCCATCTGCGGGATCGCGAGCTGCCACGCCTTGACCAGCCTGCCGAGCGGGAAGGTCGCGGGTTCGCCGCGGTCCCACGAACTGTCGAATTTGGTCCCGTCGGTCAGTGTTCCGGCATAGTGGACGGTGACGGTGTCCGCGACGGTCGGATGCGGGCCGGTACCGGGGCCCTTCACCCGCCGGATGCGCAAGCCCCCTTCGAGCGTGCCCCAGCCGTCGGCGGGCTGGAGGCGCGCGAGCGCGGCCTGCTGTTCGTTGTGCCACGCGGCGTCCTGCGACCGGTCGGGTGGCGAATCCTGCGCGAGCGCCGGCACGAGCGAAAAGGCCGCGACGGCCATCGCCGCCGCGCCCAGCGCGCCCAGTGTCGCCGAAGCGCCCGCAGGCGCGGCCGCACGCTTACCAGTCATAGGCCTTGGGCAGTTCGCTCTCGTCGAGGTCGCGATAGCGGTCGCGCAGACCCGTCTGATGGCTCTCCATCGGCTGTTCGACGCCGTCGATATAGACCCGCACCGGGGCGGAGGTGACCTCGAGCGGATCGCCGTCCCACACCACCACGTCGCCCGCCGCGCCCGGGGCGAGAACGCCAAGCTGGCCGCCGTAGCCGCTGATCTCGGCCGGGATCGAAGTGATGCTCGCCAGCGCCTCGCCCCAGCTCAGCCCGGCCGCGCGCGGGACCGAAGCGAGCGCGACCAGATTGCCCGCGAAGTGCGGCAGGTAGCGCGGCTGCTCCATCGCTGCGGCGTTGATGGCGACCTTCACCCCGGCGGCCTGCATGCGGCCGATGTTGCTCTGGGTAGCCGCGAGCTGCTCGAACTGGGCGGGCAGGTCGTTGAGCGAGTTGGCAATCACCGGCACGCCCGAGGCGGCCAGTTCGTCCGCCACCATCCAGCCTTCGCTCGCCCCCACGATCACGAGGTCGAGCCGCGGGAACTCGCGCGGCAGGGCCAGCACGGCGCGGATGTCGGCGGCGCGCTCCACGTGAACGTAGAGCGGCTGGCGGCCGGTCACTACCGGAACCAGCGCGGCGGCATCGAACCGGGTGAGCAGCACGTCGCTCGCACGGTCGGCATCGCTGTCGGTCATGCGCGGATCGATCGGCACGTCGTCGCCGGTGCTGACGTCCGCGGGACGGCTCGGGCTGCCCGAGAGACCCGAATCCTCGCCGTAACGGCCCGCCTCGCGCAGCGCATTGCGCAGCAGCGTATGCGCCGCGGTGCGGCTTCCGCCTGCGAGGCGCCCGCCGCTCTCGCCGAGCTCGACGAACTGGAAGGCGCGTGCGCGCCGCACCGCCTGCGGATCGTCGCCGAGGTCGATCATGGCGCCCTGACCGGCGAAGATCGAGCTTGCGGCACTCGGAGCGATCGCGGCACGGGTAATGCCCCCGGCGCGGCTGACCTTGACGTTCTGCGAGCCCGGATTGACCGCGGGCGCGGCATCCAGCGCTGCGCTGAACGGCGAACTGCCCGCGCGGGTATCGTTGCTGTCGCCCACCGCATCGACGTCGACGAGGCCGAGGTTGGTGACGGTGGCGAAGATGCCGGGGGTGATCCACGTGCCGCTACCGTCGGACACGGGCACGCCCGCTGGCACCGAAACGCCCGCCCCGGCGGCGACGATTTTGCCGCCGCGCACGACGACCGTGGCGTTCTCGATCGGATCGCTGCCGTCGCCGGTCGCGACGGTGGCGTTGGTGATTGCGAAATCCTGCGCCGCGGCGGGCGTGGCGAGGGCGAGTGCGGCGGTTGCGGCAAGGAGCGTGCGCTTGATCATTTCACGTCTCCTTCACCGGGTTGGCCAAGCTCGAAATCGCTCACCGGGCGGCGTTGCGGGTCGAGCGCGTCGAACATCAGCGCGCCGTCGATCCAGACCTTCTCCGGTCGCGAATAGACCGACAGCGGATCGCCGTTCCACAGCACCACGTCGGCCATCTTGCCCGCCTCGAGGCTGCCTGTCTTGTCGGCGATGCCCATGGCGCGCGCGGCATTGAGGGTGAACCAGCCGACCACTTCGGCGTCGGGGATCTGGATTCCCATGCGCGCGCCCGCGGCCTGCGCCTTGGCGGCGTCCTGGTTGAGACGCTGGATGCCGTTCTCGCTGTCCGAATGGATCACAACGCAGGCACCCGCCTGGTGGAGCAGGGCTCCGTTTTCCGGAATGCCGTCGTAGGCTTCCATCTTGAAGCCGTACCAGTCGGACCAGATCGCGCTGCAGACGCCGTTTTCGCGCAGCAGGTCGCCGATCTTGTAGCTTTCGACGGCATGGTGGAATGCGGTGACCTTGTACCCGGCCTCCTTCGCCATATCCATCACCAGCGCCATCTCGTCGGCGCGGTAGCAGTGGTTGTGGACCAGGATGTCGCCGTCGAGCACGCCCGCCAAAGTCTCCTTGCCGAGGTCGCGCTTTTCCCGTTCGCCGTCAGCATATTCGCGCGCGTCGAACCACATCTGGCGGTTCTTGGCGAAGTTGCCCATGCGGGTGGAGGGCCCGCGCGAGGCATAGACGCGCTTGGGGTTCTCGCCGCAGGCCATCTTCATGCCGTAGGGCGCGCCGGGGAACTTCATCCCTTGGACGGTGCGCGCGGGCACGTTCTTGAGCGTGACGCTGCGCCCGCCGGTGAGATTGGCCGAACCGGGCAGGATCTGCAGCGCGGTGACGCCGCCATTGGCGAGTGCGCGACTGAAGCCCGGGTCCTGCGGCCAGACCGAATGCTCGGCCCAGACCTCGGGCGTGGTTGGGTTGGTCGCCTCGTTGCCGTCCGAATGGGCATCGACCGAAGGTGTCGGATAGTCGCCCAAGTGGCTGTGGATGTCGATCACGCCGGGGGTGACGAACTTGTTCGTGCCGTCGACGCGTGTGTAACCGGCCGGTATCGCGAGATCCGGCCCGCCGACGCCGACGACCTTGCCGTCCGCGAACAGGACCGTGCCGCCCTCTATCCGCCCGCCCGCGCCGTCATAGACGGTCGCGCCGACGAGCGCCGTGGGCGCGCCGGGATAGGCTTCGTAAGTCGAGGGGAAGGGCACGTCGGGATAGTCGTGCGTGCTGGCCGAGCGGGTTTCCTCGCTCTGGCCGTCGGTCGTCGCGCAGGCGGCGAGCGCCACCGTGGCGGCCGCGGCGAGAAGAGTGCGGATCGTCGATTTCATTCGAATGCCCCCAGGCAAGAAAAAGGGGCGCGGCCTGCGCCGCGCCCCGGTAACTTGGGAAGATCAGTCTTCCCGGCGGGTTGCGGGATGAACACCCGCCGCCTGCGGTTCGCCGACCTCGCTGCCGCCCGCCAGATCGTCGCCCACGTTGGCGTCGCCCAGCGTGTCGAGATGCATCAGCTTCTTGACGAGGCCCGAGATCACGATGACGACGATCCCGACGCCGATCGCGATGAGGCCGATGGTCCAGTAGATGTCCATCGTCGCGCCGCGAGTCATCTCGCCGTCTTCGCCGCCGGTCGCCGCGCCGATCATGCCCGCGACGAAGTTGCCGCCGGCGGTCGCGAAGAACCAGGCACCCATGATCAAGCTCGCGAGATGGCGCGGCGCGAGCCGGTTCATCGCCGAGAGACCGACGGGCGAGAGGCAGAGCTCGCCGGTGGTGTGGAAGAAGTAGATGCCGAACAGGAAGATCACCGGCACCAACGCCTCCGGCCCGACACTCGCCGCACCCCAAACGAGGACGAGGAAGCCGAAGCCGAGCTGGACGAGGCCAAGGCCGAACTTGGCCGGGGTCGATGGCTCCAGCCCGCGGCGGCCGAGCCACGTCCACAGTCCGGCGAAGATCGGTGCGAGCAGGATGATGTAGATCGGGTTGATCGACTGGAAGATCGAGGCGGGGACGCCCTGCCGGTCGACATAGCGGTCGGTGAACAGATTTAGCGAGCCGCCCGCCTGCTCGAACAGGCCCCAGAACAGCGGCTGCAGCGCGATCAGGAACAGGATGGCGAACATGCGCTCGCGCGGCTGCCTCTCGAGCTTGAACGCTTCGATCAACACGTAGATCAGCAGCGCGGCGCCCGCGACGAGCATCAGCGTACCGACGACCGACTGGTACTGGATCAGCAGCCACATCACGCCCACGGCGACAATGCCGACGCCGTAGAGCAGGTATTCCCGGCTCTTCTCGAGCAGCTTGGGCGGTTCGCCCTGGCCGAGCAGCAGCGGACGACCCAGGATGAAGACGACCAGGCCGAGCAGCATGCCGATGCCCGCAGCGCCGAAGCCGTAGGCCCAGCCGAGCGTTTGGCCGAGGTAACCGGCGATGATCGTGCCGATCGCCGCGCCGACGTTAATCCCCATGTAGAAGATCGTGTAGGCGCCGTCGCGGCGCACGTCGGTGCGCGGATAGAGCTGGCCGACGATCACCGAGATGTTCGCCTTGAGGAAGCCCGAGCCGACGATGATGAAGG
>CAMPGP010000026.1 GCA_946885545.1 uncultured Altererythrobacter sp. | reverse complement strand
TCCTGATCGGCAACACCGAATATTCGGGCGAGATGAAGAAGGGCGTGTTCGGCCTCCTCAACTTCCTGCTGCCGGCACAGGGCGTGATGCCGATGCACTGCAGCGCCAATATCGGCGCCGACGGCAAGAGCGCGATCTTCTTCGGGCTCTCGGGCACCGGCAAGACCACGCTCAGCGCCGACGCCAGCCGCACCCTGATCGGCGACGACGAGCACGGCTGGTCGGACGAGGCGGTCTTCAACTTCGAAGGCGGCTGCTACGCCAAGATGATCAACCTCTCGGCCGAAGGCGAGCCGGAGATCTACGCGACGACCAAGATGTTCGGCACGATCCTCGAGAACGTGACGATGGACCCCGACACGCGCGAGCTCGACTTCACCGACGACAGCAAGACCGAGAACACGCGCGGCGCCTATCCGATCGAGTTCATTCCCAACTCGAGCGAGAAGAACCTCGGGCCGCCGCCGTCGAACATCATCCTGCTCACCGCCGACGCGTTCGGCGTGCTGCCGCCGATCGCGCGGCTGACGCCCGACCAGGCGATGTATCACTTCCTCTCGGGCTACACCGCCAAGGTCGCGGGCACCGAGATCGGCGTGACCGAGCCCGAGGCGACCTTCAGCACCTGCTTCGGTGCCCCGTTCATGCCGCGCCACCCGAGCGTTTACGGCAACCTGCTCAAGGAACGGATCGCCAAGGGGCAGGTCCAATGCTGGCTGGTCAACACCGGCTGGACGGGCGGCAAGTACGGCACCGGCAACCGCATGCCGATCAAGGCGACCCGCGCGCTGCTCAACGCCGCGCTCGACGGCAGCCTCAACACCGCCGAATTCCGCAAGGACCCGAATTTCGGGTTCGAGGTCCCGGTCAGCGTTCCCGGCGTCGACGACGACATCCTCGATCCGCGCTCGACCTGGGCCGACAAGGACGAATACGACCGCACCGCCAAGAAGCTCGTGAGTCTGTTCATCGACAATTTCACCCCGTTTGCGGACCACGTCGACCAGGGGGTGCGCGACGCCGCGCCGAATACCCCGGTCGCCGCCTGACGAATTCGCTCCTTACAGGAGCGCACCCGTTGGAGAGGAGAGCCCCCGCCCGGGAAACCGGAGCGGGGGCCATTCGTTTCGGGGGAAGGGCGGCTACCAAGGCCCGCCCAACAGGAGAAACGATCATGGCCCTTTTCGACCAGCTGCTCGGCGCGGCGCACGATCATCCCACGGTGAAGAACATGGCCGACAAGCTCGGCATCAGCCCGGCCGACGCGGAGAAAGGCATCGCCGCCTTGGGCGAGGCGCATCACGAGCCCGGCGATACCGTCGGCCTCGCGGCGCAGAAGACCGGGCTCGACGCGGGCACGCTCGAACGGATCGTCGAGCAGATCGGCGGCGAAGGTTCGCTCGCCCGCTTTACCCAGATCCTCGACAAGGATCACAACGGCAACCCCTTCGACGACCTCGCGGGCCTGGCAGGCGGTCTGTTCGGCAAGGACTGAAGCGGAAGGAACGCCGTTACTGCCTCTTTGCGCGATCCGGAAACCCGCGCCGTCCGGGCCACAGGTCTTTCAATCGCAACCTAAATGCGGCATCATCGTTTCGGACTGGAAGCGACAGGAGATTTCCGTGCCCCAGCCCGAAGCGGCCCGCCGTGCCGATCCGGCGCCGAGCCTTGCCGACGATTTTCGCCGAACTCGCGTAATGAGCCTGGCGCTGGCTGCGCCCCTGTCCGATGCGGATGCGACGATCCAATCGATGGAAGATGCCTCGCCCGCCAAGTGGCATCTCGCGCACACCACCTGGTTTTGGGAGACCTTTCTCCTACGGGATCACCGGACCGACTACCGCCTCTATCGCGAGGACTGGCCTTTCCTGTTCAACTCCTATTACGAGGCCGAAGGCGAGCGCATCGCGCGCTTCGGCCGCGGCATGCTCTCTCGCCCGACGGTGGACGAGATTTGCGAATGGCGCGCACACGTCGACGCGGCGATGGATGGCCTGCTGGGGGATACCGAATGCGCTCCGCTGATCGCGCTCGGCGTCGCGCACGAACAGCAGCACCAGGAACTGCTGCTGACCGACATCAAGCACGCGCTGTTCCAGAACCCCTTGGGCCCGCCGATGTGGGAAAGGGCGGATAACCCTCCTTCGTACGACGCGGACGACGGCTGGCACAAGCACCCCGGCGGGATCGGGCTGATCGGTCACGACGGCGAGGGCTTCGCGTTCGACAACGAGGGGCCGCGCCACCGCGTCCTGCTCGAACCCTTCGCGCTGGCGAAGCGCCTAGTTACGAATGCCGAGTGGGATGCCTTCGTCGCCGAAGGCGGCTACCGCGATGCGCGGCTTTGGTTGTCCGATGGTTGGTCCTGGGTGAAAGAGAACGGCATCGAGGCGCCGCTCTACTGGCGTGATGGCGAGCACTTCACCCACAGCGGCTGGCAGGCGCGCGATCCGCAAGCGCCGGTCACGCACATCTCCTATTTCGAGGCCGACGCCTTCGCCACTTGGGCCGGCGCGCGGCTGCCGACCGAGTTCGAGTGGGAGGCGATCGCGCGTGGCCAGCATTCCGAAAGCGCACCCGCGCACGACCCGGCAGGCGGCAACCAGCTCGATGACGCGGTACCTCCCATGCCCGTCGGCACCATCGATCTGTTCGGCGATTGCTGGCAGTTCACCCGCTCGGGTTATCTACCGTATCCACGCTTCGCCCCGTGCGAGGGCGCTGTCGGTGAATACAACGGCAAGTTCATGTCCGGCCAGTTCGTGCTGAAAGGCGCGAGCTGTGCCACGGTGCGCGGCCATTCGCGCGCCAGCTACCGCAACTTCTTCTACCCGCACCAGCGCTGGCAGTTCACCGGCCTGAGGCTCGCAAAGGATATCTGATGGCTGCCGACGCAGGGCTGACACTGGTCGATCTGGACGACGACGGCGTGGATCGCGCCTTCCGCGCCGACGTGCTCGAAGGGCTGCGCCAGCCGCAGAAGGCGATTCCTGCGCGCTGGCTCTATGACGATGCCGGATCGCAGCTGTTCGAGGACATAACGCAAGTCGAGGAATATTACCCGACCCGCGTCGAAACCGAGATTCTGCAAACGCGTGGCACCGAGTTCGCGGGCGAGATCGGGCCGGGGCGTGCGGTGGTGGAGTTCGGGAGCGGCAGTTCGGTGAAGACGCCCCTGCTGCTAGAGGCGATCGATCCGGGCGCCTACGTCCCGCTCGACATTGCGGGCGATTTCCTGCGCGCGGCGGCAGAAGACCTGGCGGGCAAGTTTCCGGGCCTGCCGGTCTATCCGGTCGAAGCCGACTTCATGCGCAAGGTCGCGCTGCCCGAGCAGGTGGCGGACATGCCCAAGCTCGGCTTCTTCCCCGGCTCGACGATCGGCAACATGGTGCCGCGCACCGCGGTGAACCTGCTGCGCACGATGCGCGCCACGCTGGGCGCCGATTCGAAGCTGTTGATCGGCATGGACCTGATCAAGAACCCGGCGGTGCTCGAAGCGGCCTATGACGATGCCAAGGGCGTCACGGCCGAATTCAACCTCAACCTCGCGCGGCGGATCAACCGCGAGCTGCGCGGCACGATCCCGGTCGAGGATCTGCGCCACGTCGCACGCTGGAACGACGATTTCGCGCGGATCGAGATGCACCTCGAGGCGCAGCGGGATCTGGACTTCGAGGTCGCAGGCGAAAGCTTCTTTCTCGCCGCGGGCGAGACGATCCACACAGAGAACAGCCACAAGTTCTCGCGCCGCAGTTCGAACGCGTTGCTGCTCGCGGGCGAGTGGACGCCGGTCGAGCGGTGGAAGGACGGGGATGGGCGCTTCTCGATGATCCTCGCCGAGGCGACCATTCCGCGCAGCGCACCGTAGTGTCGCCGCGGGTCATGGAACGGTAAGCCGCGGCTTCCTATATCGACCCCGTGGACATTCAGAACATCTTCGACGCCATCGCCGGCGTCATCGCGGAAGTGCCGCGATCGGGCTTGTTGATGGCGACGGTGGCGGCGTTGCTAGCAGGCTGGATCGGCGCCGTGATGGCGCGGCGCAACGTCCCCTTCGGTCTCGCGGTGCGGCGGGTGAGCACCCTGGCGCTGGTCGGCATTCTCGTCCTGCTGGTTCTGCAACTCTCGCGGTTCGATTCGCGGATAGAGTTCGCGGTGCCGCAACTCGGCCTGCCCGAGCAAGTCGTCGAAGGCGGCGAGACGCGTATTCCGCTCGCACCGGACGGGCATTTCTGGCTTCGGGCCCAGGTCAATGGCGAGCCGGTTGCCTTCATGGTCGATACGGGCGCGACCCTTACCGCGGTCTCCTCTCAGGTCGCCGAGCGCGTCGGGCTCGAGCCGCGTGCCGGCGGAATTCCCATCCAGCTGAGCACCGCCAATGGAACCATCTCGGCGGAGATCGCCACGATCGACGAGATGCGCTTCGGCAACGTCGCGGCGCGCGGGCTCGACACCGTTATCGCGCCGAACCTGGGCGAGACGAGCGTGATCGGGATGAACCTGCTTTCGCGCCTCAAGTCCTGGCGGGTCGAGGACAACACGCTGATCCTCGTGCCCAACAACCCGCAGGAGCCGGTCGTACCCGCAGAGCAGGCGTGGTAACCGGCCGGGCCTACTGCCCGAAGAGTTCAACCAGCATCACGCTCGCGATGGCGAGTAGGGCCACCGACAGCCAGCGCCAACGCCCCATGCCGTGCCACATTCCCGCGAATCCCCGCGAAACGCGCACTTCGGCCGCCCGCTTGCGCGCGATGCGCAGCGAGTAGATGGCGGCACCCGACACCGACAGGGCCGTCAGGGCCAGCCCGAACAGGAACCACGGGATCTTCGTCCAGTAGCCGCCGAAGTTCCCGAAATGCAGCGGGTCGGCCATCTCGCCGATCCGCTGGTGCAGGTTCATGTCGCGCCCGTCGGTCGTCAGAAGAACTTCGGCACTGCGCGCGTCGACCCACACCGCGTTGGCGCGCGGGCGCACCAGCACCGCCTCGAAATCGCCGTGCAGCTGGAGCAGCGGGCTGTCCCCATCGGGCAGCGTCACGCGCTGGACCACGAGCCCGGGATAGGCGGCTTCTGCGGCCGCGAACGAGGCGGCAAGATCGTAGCTGGCGGCCCCCGGCTCGGGATCGGCCTGTTCCAGTTCCACCCGCGGAGCAGGTGGCGCATCGAGACCGAGACTCTCGGCGAAATACCAGACGCTGGTGAGCGCGATCAACGCGATGAACCACAGCGACCAGACCCCGGCGAGGCGGTGGAAATCCCCCCACCACGTCCGCGCATCGCGTCCGCGCAGGGGTTTGCCGAACCCGCGCCACCATTTCTTGTAGACCACGAATGAGGTGACCAGGCTCACCAGTAGCAGGAAGGCGAGCGACGACACGATCGGCACGCCGTACTTGACCGGCAGGTTCAGGTGGCGGTGCATGTTGCGCAGCACGCGCCCCGCGTTGACCCACGAACCGTGGCCCTGGATCTCGCCCGTCGACGGATGGGCGTAGACGAAGGCGAGCGATCCGTCGTCGCGCTCCACCGTCACCTGGGCGGCAAAGGCGGAGGCAACCGGGGCGCCGATGGCGGAGACCTTCGCGACGCCGGGCTGGCGTGCCGCGCTGGCGGCGATGTCCGCCCAGGCGACGGGCCCCTCTACAGAGGAGGGCGCGACGCGCATGCTCGGTTCCAGCAGCCAGTCGAGCTCCGCGCTCACCACCGCCAGCGTGCCGGTGAACAGCACGAAGGTCATGAACAGGCTGATCTTGAGGCCGACCCACTGGTGGACTTTCCACCAGGTGCGGGCGGCCTTCTTCCGCACCTGTCCGACGGGGGCGGCGATCGTCGCCATGCGCCGTTAGAACCGGTATCCGGCTTCGACGAAGGCGGAGCGCGGCCGACCCGGGAAGTGTCCCGCGCGATCGCTGAAGCCGGATGCGGCGTAAGTCTTGTCGAACAGGTTGTCGACGCGCAGCCGCACCTGCAACGGGCCGCGCTCCCAGCTCACCGAACTGTCGAACACGAAATAGGGGTTCACCGGCTGACCCTGGAAATTGAACCGCTTCGACACGTAGTCGCCGCCGAACGCGAAGGCGAGCCCGGCTGCTGGTATCTGGTAGCGGGTCCAGAAGCCGAGCATGTGTTCGGGCGCGTTGACGAAGCGTCCGTCGGGCAGCGAATTGGTGATCGTGGTGTTGCCGTTGTCCTCGGTGATGCGGGTGTCGTTGTATCCGTAATTGAACGTGAGCACCCAGTCGGGCGTGAGGTCGGCGGCGATGTCGACGTCGATACCCTTTGAAGTGACCTCGCCGAACGCGACCGAATTGTCGAACCCGTCACCTTCGGGGTCCTCGCCGGTCGATTGCAGCAGGTTAACCCGTTTGATCCGATAGAGCGCCACCGTACTCTGCAGACGGCCGTCGAAAAGTGCGGTCTTCATCCCGCCTTCGAACATGTTGCCGGTGGTCGGCGCGAACGGACCTCCGCGGCGCGGGTCCTGCGCCGATGCCGACTGCGGCTCGAAGCTTGTGGCGAACTGGCCGTAGAACGACAGGTCATCGCGGGCGCGCCAGACAAGGCCCAGGCGATAGGTTTCGTCGCCGCCTTCGAAGCCGGTCACGGTGCCGTTGTTGGCGGTGCTCTGATCGTCGAAAGTATCGCTGCGGATGCCAGCGATCGCGATCACCGGGCCGACAGTGAGTTCGTTGAGCAGATAGAATCCGTAGCGCTCGGTCTCGCCGAGGCTGCGGCTCTGCGGCGGCATGGCGTACGTGTCGGAATCGCACGCGCCGTATACCGGGTTCGCGAAACTGAGTGGGCAGGGCAGGCCCGGGGTCGCAATGCCGGTGCCCGAGAGCGAGGCTGACAGCGAGAGCGCGTCCTCGGTGCTGTAGTCGAACCCCGCGAGCACGCGGTTCGATATGCTTGGGGAAATTTCCGAGGTCCAGACGGCGTTGCCGCCCGTCGACCAGATGCCTGCCTCGCGATACTGGTCGCGGAACTGCCGAGTGATTCCGTCGAACGTACCGTCCCCGTCGCTGTCGAGCAGGAAGGGCTCGTGATATTGCTGGGTCTCGTTGGAATCGATCCGCCGTGCGGCGAGATCGATATCGAGCCCTTCGACCGGGCTCACCTCGAGCTTGGCGAAGAAGGAAGTCGAGCGAAGATCGAGGAAATCGGTCGGCTCGTTATGGTTCCATTCGCGGTCGGCGAGGAACTCGCCCTCGTCGTCGACGGGAATGCCGCGAAGACGGTTGGCGGCGAGGTCCTGTTCGATGCGCAATGCCTGAACGGTCAACTTGGCGGGCCCGAGATCGAACAGCGCGCTTCCGTCCAGAAGGAGCGACTTATTTCCCGCCCAAGTGCGCGGTAGGTCGCGATCCTCGAAGAACGCGCCGCCGCGCAGCGCGATGCGGTCCGCCACGGGCCCCTCGACCTCGACCTGCCCGCCGTAGCGGTTCTCGGTTCCGGCGACGACCTTCGCAGAGCCGGAGAACTCATCGAGCGAGGGACGCTTGGTTACGTAGTTGAACAGCCCGCCCGGCGAAGTCTGGCCGTAGAGCATGCCCGCCGGGCCCTTGAGGAACTCGACCCGCTCGATATTGAACAGCTGGGGCACGGAAAATCCAATGTAGGGATCGCCGCGCAGCCCGTCGTAGAAGTTCTCTTCCTGGCGAAAGCCACGCGCGGTGATCCCGGCGTAGGAGAAGAATGAGACGCCCGAGATGTTACGGTAGAGATCCTGCGCGTCGCGCGCGCCCTGGTCCTCGATCAGATCCTCGGTGATGACGGTGATCGTCTGCGAGGACGCGAGCGGCTCGGTCGGCATCTTGCCGCTGGTGGTCTCCTCCACCCGGTAGAGCTTCTGCGCCCGCCCGGTGACGACGATGGTACCGTCGCCCTCGACCGATGTCCCGTCGGCCGCCTGAGCATCGACGGGCGCGGGCTGTTGGGCGAGGAGCGGGGCGGGGACCAGGCTCCCTGCGAGCAGCATGCACCTGAGACGGCGGGCGGTGGACTTCGACACGGTATTCCCCTCGTTGCGAATCGTTCGCAAGGCCCGCTACGCTCGACGCTAGTGCAAATCAATCGCAAAACGATGGGTTCAGGCTTTGGCATACCCGCTTCCTTCGCTCGCTGTGCTGGCGCTGCTTCCGGGCGTAACCCTTCGGCGACCCCTGAGCACAATTCGCGAAGTCTCTGTTCGCCGTACACTTTCAGGCCAGCCTTTTTTGAGCGACGTCGATTGAATCGGGGTGGGGCAATAGGCTAGACAGGGCGCGACCGGGGGGTCGTGGAACTTGCAGTTTTTCGAGCAGGCAAGGCTGTGCGGCGGATGATGTTCTGCCAGCGGAAAGTTGATCGTGTCGTCGCCGAGACGAGCGGGTACGGCTTCGTGTGGCTGCTCGTAGCGGGCCAGTTCCTTGCATATTTCGATCGCCTCTCGCTCGCCGCACTCGCACCTCTTGTCGCGGCCGATCTCGCGCTCGACGATGCGGCGCTCGGGTTTCTCCTCGGACCCGCCTTCGCGGTCCCTTATGCCCTCTGCGCAATCGTGCTCGGCTCGTTCTCCGATGGGCGGTTGACACGGCGTGTGCTCCTCTTCGGCCTCGCAGTTTGGACGCTGGCCACGGTCGCCTTCGCATGCGCGCCGGGCGTCGCTTCTGCCTCGACCGCGCGGATCGCCATGGGGATCGGTCAGGCCGCCTTCGTGCCCTTCGCCGTCGCTATGGTGGTGGCAAACGTCTCGCCGGAAGCGCGCCCGCGATACCTGTCGTTCATGACCGCCAGCTCGTCGCTGGGGCGAAGCACTTCGGTCTTCGTCTCGGGATTGCTGCTTGCTGCATTGGCAGCAGCGACCTGGGACGGCCTGCTGCCCGAATGGCGCGTCGCCATGCTGTTCACGGCGCTTCCGAACATAGTGGTGTTCGCGATGCTCCGGTGGATGCTCCCTGCGCAACCCGGTGCCGCACCGAGCTATCGCGTGCGGGTCCCGCCGTGGCTACGCGCGAATACGCGCCTCGCCGTGCTCTTCGGCTCCCTCGCTCTAATGCCGATCCTCGTAATTCAGAGTGCGGCAGGATGGCTGACGACTTATCTCACGCGCGCGTACGCACTCCCGGTCGCCGAAGTCGCGACCTGGTTCGGGCTCGTCACCCTGGCGACGGCGCCCGCCGGGCAACTCGCTGGCGGACTGATGTTCCAGAAATGGCCTGCGGCCCGCCGCCGACTGCCGCTGACGGTCGCCGGGATGCTTGCGACAGGGGCCGCGTGCTTCGCGGCGATGACCATCGTTCCCGGCTACGGCGCCGCTCTGGCGGCCATCGCGGGAGGCAATCTGTGCCTCGGCGTGGCGTCGTTCGGGGGGCTGTTCGGACTGCAGGAATTGCTGCCTTCGGACCAGAGAGGCGCGATAACCGCGCTCTACTTCGGCCTGATCACCGTGTGCGGCGCGGGGTTCGGGCCGCTGTTGGTCGGGTTGCTGAGCAGTCATATCGGCGATCTGGGCATGGCGCTGGTCTGGATCGTCGGTGCGAGCGCGCTCGCCGGCGGCGCGCTTGCTGCCATGCTCTCGCGGGCCTATGGCCGCGCCGTCGCGCAACGGCAGGATCCCGAGCGAACCTCACCATGACATGGCTCCCGGCGGACAGTTTTGTCTTCGACAGCGAATCCTGGCCCGAAGACCAGCGTTTCGAACGCTATCGCGAGCTCTATTCCGGCGGCGCCGACGTGCTGGCGCTCGACGCGCCCTTCCTTGCTCAAGTCAACGCCACACGCCTCGACGGAGCAGTGCTTTATCGCCGGCGGCTGCGCGGCGTCGGCCACGAGCGCCCCGAGGCGCGCCTGCCGGGCGATGGCTTCGATCATCTCACCATCACCGCGGTCGTGAAGGGGCGGTTCGAGATCGCGACCGGAACGGCGTTCCACGAGGTTCCGCCAGGCGCGATCGTGGTATTCGATATGACCCGCCCGATGCGCAATCGCGCCCACGACGCGGAAATCCTCACAGTCAGCCTTGCGCGCAGCCGTTTCAGCCTTGCTTGGCCCGATCAGGACAGCATCCACGGGAAGATCCTGACGAGTACTGCAGCTGCGTTTCTGGTCGATTATCTCCAGCTATCCAGCCGCTATTCGCAGCGCTTCGACATCGCCTTCTCGCGAACCGTCACCGAGACGCTGCTGCGTCACGTCGCGGCGGCTTTGCATGAACCCGCGCATATTTCGCGCGGCGAACCTCCTCTCGCGAACGCCAATCGAGCGCGGCTGATCGAGACGATCGACGCGATGCTCGGCAATCCGGGCTTCGGCGTGAGGGACCTCGTCGCGGAGACGGGCATCTCGCGTGCGACGGTCTATCGGACGCTGCGCGACCTCGGAGGGGCGGCGGAGTATATCCGGCGGCGCAGATTGCGGCGCATCCGCATCGCGCTCGCGTCGTCGGACGATTCACTGGAGGAACTGGCCGCGCGCAACGGATTTCCCAGTGCGAGCCAATGCAGCAGCGCCTTCCTGCGCTGTTATGGCATGCGTCCCGGCGAGTATCGGCGGCGCGTCCGCGAGGGCGAGCAGCGCGGTCTGCCCGGCGATCAGATGCAGGCCTGGCACGAGGAAGTTCTTCCCTCGAAGCGCTGAAGGTGCCGCATGCGCGAGTCTCAAGGATGAGACACCGGCGCATTTCGAATCCGCGGATCCGACCCTAAGAGGTCCCCGCGACCCGAAGGGCCCTTAAACCGGCTCTTTCACTGGCCCCGCCCCATCGGCGGGGCCTTTTTTTGTGCCCGGGATTCGTGCGCCGCCATCGCATCGGCCTCGGACAGGATCGTCGCGCCAACGGCGAGAAAGCGTCCCGCGCTGTTTGGCTTCATGAAAGGGAGAGGAAATGCTGGCTGGGGTGGCAGGATTCGAACCTGCGCATGCCGGTACCAAAAACCGGTGCCTTACCGCTTGGCTACACCCCAGCAGGCGCGCGCTCCTATAGCGGAGCGGGCGCCGATGTGAAGGGGTTCCCTCAGAGCTTCTTGCCGTCGAAATCCGCGGCCGAGTGGCGTTCGCGCAATTGCTCGGCCTCGTCGTCGCCCCAGGCCTTGTTGACGATCCGGCCGCGACGCACCGCTGGGCGGTCGGCGATCTGCTTCACCCAGCGCTCGACGTTCTCGTACTCGTGGATCGAGAGGAACTTGCGCGCTTCGCCGTAGATACCGCCGATCACGAACGGCGCGAACCACGGGAATGTCGCTATGTCGGCCACGGTGTAGTCCGCGCCGCCGAGATATTCGCTCTGCTCCAGTCGCTTGTCGGCGACGTCGAAAAGGCGCTTGGTCTCCATCGCGTAGCGGTTGATCGGGTATTCGTATTTCTCGGGCGCATAGGCGTAGAAATGGCCGAAGCCGCCGCCGATGAAGGGCGCGCTGCCGACCTGCCAGAACAGCCAGCTCAGCACTTCGGCGCGCGCTGTGCCCGTCGGCAGGAATGCGCCGAACTTCTCCGCCAGATGCAGCAGGATCGCGCCGCTTTCGAACACGCGGACCGGTTCGGGGCCGCTGCGGTCGACGAGTGCGGGGATCTTGGAATTGGGGTTCACGTCGACGAAGCCGCTGGAGAACTGGTCGCCGTCCGAGATGCCGATGTACCAGGCGTCGTATTCGGCGTCGTGCCCTGCTTCGAGCAATTCCTCTAGCATCACGCTCGCCTTCACCCCGTTGGGCGTGGCCGAAGAATAGAGCTGGAACGGGTGCTCGCCCACCGGCAACTCGCGCTCCTCGCGTGCGCCGGCGGTCGGGCGATTGATGGAAGCGAACTGGCCGCCGCTCTCGGTGTTGGTCCAGACTTCGGGCGGGGTGTAGGTCGGATCGGCCATCGTGGGCTCCCTGTTGCAGCTTGAGGGGTGCAGCTTGCGCGTCGAGATGGGTCGGCGGAACCGCAAGCGCAACCCGCGGTTCAAGCCCCATGGCAACGCGTGCACCCAAGCTCATCTATGTCGACGACGACCTGCCGGGCATCACGCGCAAGCGATCGGGCCGCGGCTGGGCCTATTACGATGCGCACGGCGTGCTGATCCGCGACCCGGAAGAACGCATGCGGCTCAATGCCATCGCGCTTCCGCCGGCCTATGTCGATGCGTGGTTTTGCCCGGCGCCCAACGGACACATCCTCGCCACCGGCATCGATGCGCGCGGGCGCAAGCAATACCGCTACCACCCCGAGTTCCGCAATTTTCGCGAGGGCGAGAAGTTCGACGGCTGCCTGGTGTTCGGCAACCTACTCCCGCTCGTGCGCAAGCGGGTCGAGAGCGATCTGGCAGGCCGCAAGCTCACCCGCGAACGCGCCATCGCCAGTGTCGTGCGCCTGCTCGATCTCGGCGCGGTGCGGATCGGCAACGAGGGCTACGCGAAGGAGAACCGCAGCTACGGCGCGACCACGCTGCGCCAACGCCACGCCGAGGTTACCGGGCGCACGCTGCGCCTCAGGTACAAGGCCAAGGGCGGCAAGCTGCGCGAGGTCTCGATGACGGATGGTGCGCTCGCCCGCGTGGTCCGCACCATGCAGGACCTGCCCGGCCAGCACGTCTTCAAATACGTCGACGAGGATGGGGATCTTCACGCGGTCGGGTCCGCTGACGTCAACGAATACCTGTGCGAAACGATGGGCGAACACTTCACCGCCAAGAACTTCCGCACCTGGCACGCGAGCGTGCTCGGCTTCCAGCTTCTCGCCGAAGCCGAAGGTCAGCTGACCATCAAGGCGATGCTCGATGTGGTCGCCGAGCATCTGGGTAACACGCCTGCGGTCACGCGCCGCAGCTATGTCCACCCGGCGGTGATCGACCTGGTCGACCGGCAGATCAGGTGGCGCGAGGGCCTGCAACTTCCGCGCTCGACCCAGTGGCTGACGCGGCAGGAGCGCGGACTGATCGCGCTGCTCGAGGATGCCCCCAGCGCCGGGGAGCTGCTCGCCGCCTAGCGATGGCCGAGACACTCGATCCGATCCTTCCCGAAGACCTGTCGCGCAAGGCGCGCGCGGTGCTCGATCTCGCCTGCGAGCGCGATTTGCCGCTAATCACCGCGGAAAGCTGCACCGGCGGCCTGCTCGCAGCATTGCTGACCGATGTGCCCGGGTGCAGCCATATCTTCGAGCGCGGCTTCGTCGCCTATTCGGACGATGCGAAGTGCGCCTTGCTGCTGGTCGATCGCGGACAGATTGAGCGTTGCGGCGCGGTCAGCCGCGAGGTCGCGGAAGCGATGGCGAAGGGTGCGCTGGCGCGATCCGGCAAGGGGATCGGCGTCGCGATCACCGGCTTTGCCGGTCCGGGCGGAGACGACGACGAGGAAGGCCTGGTCCACTTCGCCTGCGGCCGTTTCGAGGGCCAAATCTCCCACCGGGAGGAGCATTTCGGCGCGATCGGCCGCGACGGGGTGCGCATCGCGGCGCTTGCAGTCGCGCTGGACATGTTGGACAACGCGCTCCGCGCATGACCGATCACACCGACCACCCGTTCTTCGACCGGCACACCCACGGGTTCGTGCGCGTCGCCACCGCCACCCCGCGCGTCCGCACGGCCGACGTCGCGGGCAACGTCGAAGGCATTCTCGCCGAATGGCGCAAGGCGCACGAGCGGCAGGTCGACCTCGTGCTCTACCCCGAGTTGTCGCTGTCCTGTTACGCGCTCGACGACCTCCACCTGCAATCGGCGCTGCTCGACGCGGTCGAACTGGGGGTGGGCAAACTGGTTGCGGCAAGCGCGGGCCTTTCCCCGGTCGCGGTGGTCGGCGCGCCGCTGCGACGCAACGGGCGTATCTACAATTGCGCTCTGGCGGTCGCGAACGGGCGGCTGCTCGGGGTCGTGCCCAAGAGCTTCCTGCCCAACTACCGCGAGTATTACGAGAAGCGCTGGTTCGCCCACGGGCGCAACTGCATCGGCCTCGAAATCGCGGTGAACGGCGAGGAGGTGCCCTTCGGCACCGATCTGCTGTTCGAGGCGGAGGATCTGCCCGGCTTCGTGTTCGGGATGGAGATCTGCGAGGATTTCTGGGCGCCCGATCCCCCCTCGACGCTCGCCGCGCTGGCAGGGGCGACGATCCTGCTCAACCTTTCCGCCTCGAACATCACCATCGGCAAGTCCGACGAGCGCCACATGCTGTGCCGCGCGCAGTCGAACCGCGCGCTCTGCGCCTACGCCTATTCGGCGAGCGGCCACGGCGAAAGCACGACCGACCTCGCGTGGGACGGGCAGGGCATGATCTACGAGTTGGGCGACCTGCTGGTCGAAAGCGTGCGCTTCGACCTCGAGCCCGAGCTGTGCATTACAGACGTCGACACCCGCCGTGTGCTCGGCGACCGCATGCGGATGCAGACCTTCAACGATGCAGCCGAGGCGGCCGGTCGCCCCGAAGACCTGTTCCGCCGCGTGCGCTTCGATCACGCCGCCGTGCGCGGCGACACGGGCCTCGTCCGCCCGATCCGCCGCTTCCCCTTCGTCCCCAACCGCGCACACAAGCTCGACGAAGATTGCTACGAGGCGTTCAATATCCAGGTCGATGCCCTGCTCCGCCGCTTCCAGGCGACCAGGGGCGAGCACATGGTCATCGGCATCTCGGGCGGGCTCGACAGCACCCACGCGCTGCTGGTCGCGGCGAAGGTCTGCGACCGGCTCGGCCTGCCGCGTACCACCATCCGCGGCTACACCATGCCCGGCTTCGGCACCTCCGATGGCACGAAGTCGAACGCGTGGAAACTGATGGAGGCGATGGGCATCGCCGCCAAGGAAATTGACATCAAACCCGCCGCGACGCGCATGCTCGAGGACATCGGCCATGCCTTCGCCGACGGCGAGCCGGTCT
>CAMPGP010000025.1 GCA_946885545.1 uncultured Altererythrobacter sp. | reverse complement strand
CTCCCCCTACCTCCCGCCCCATGCGAACCCTCGACGACATCCGTGAAGAATACGAGTTCCTCGAAGGCGACGAGCGCTATCGCCTGCTGATCGAGCTGGGCCGCGACCTCGAACCGATGCCCGATGCGCTCAAGACCGATGCCACGCTGGTGCGCGGTTGCTCGGCGGCGGTGTGGGTCTATCCCACGACCGAGGGCGAACGCCTCCACTTCCTCGCCGACAGCAATGCCGCGATCACCAAGGGCATCGTCGCGCTGGTGATCGCCGCGGTTCAGGACAAGCCGGCCGACGAGGTCGCGCGGATGGACGTGGCGGCCGCGCTCGCGCCGTTCGACCTCAAGAACCAGCTCAGTTCCAACCGCACGCAGGGCGTGCCCAACATGATCGCGCTGGTGCAGGACCACGCGGCACGGATCGCGGCCGCCTGACATGCGCCGCCTCTATCTGGCGGGGGGCATAGTGTCGGTCGGGCTAGGCGCGATCGGCGCGTTCCTGCCGATCATGCCGACGGTGCCGTTCCTGCTGCTGGCGGTCTATTGCTTCGCGCGCAGCAACCCGGAGTGGGAACAGCGCATCCTCGACCATCCGCACTGGGGTCCGCAGGTCCGCGACTGGCGCGAACGCCGCGCGATCAGCCGCCGCGCCAAGACCATGGCCATCGGCGCGATGACGGCAGGGGCGGTCTTCACCTGGTACACCCTCGGCCACCCGTGGTATCTGATCTCGATCGCGATCCTGGTGGTGGCAGGCGGCTGGATCGCGACGCGCAACGAGTAGGAGAAGCACATGGCAGAGGCTTTTTCGCACGGCACGGTCCATCGGGCCGGGAACGACCTACGGGCTGCGCTGGAGAGCGATCCCCAAGTGCTGGCGCTGTGGCAAGGCCTCACCCCGCTCGGCCGGAACGAGTTCATCTGCTGGGTCGAAGACGCCAAGAAAGCCGCCACCCGCGAGCGTCGCATCACGCGCACCCGCGAGGAACTGCTCGAAGGCAAGAAACGCCCCTGCTGCTGGGCGGGCTGCATCCACCGGACCGACAAGGCGCCGAGCAAGTGGCAGCAGGCGGTGCTGATCGACGGGAAGTCGAAAGCCTGACTCGCGGGGCCCTCACAAACCGCTGCCTTGCACGGCCCGCCCTCGATGAGCTGCCTGGATACCCGGGTACCCTCGGCCTAGGCGGCCATGATGTGTCCGACGAACTCGCTCGCGTGCCCGTCGAGCGTGCGCGCTTCGCCCTTGAGATCCGATGCGGCGAGGAGCACTTGCTGCGCCGCCGCACCCGTTTCGCGGGCCATTTCGCGGATCTGGTCCATGCTCGCTTCGATACCGCCCACGCCCGTGGCCGCCATGTCCAGATTGCGCGCCAGCTCGTGGCTGGAAAGCGATTGCTCGTCTACGGCCTGTGCGATCGCCGTCGCCGCGCTTTCGACTTCCCGAATGCGTTCTCCGATCTCGCCGAGAGCTTGTGCGCTGGACCGCGTCGAATCCTGCATGGTCGAGATTTTCCCGGCCACGCTCTCCGTTGCTTCGCGGGTCTGCCGCGCCAGTTCCTTGACCTCGCTGGCGACGACCGCGAACCCGCGGCCAGCTTCACCGCCGCGAGCCGCCTCGATCGAGGCGTTGAGCGCGAGCAGATTGGTCCGATCGGCAATCGACGCGATGAGTTCGACGACGGCACCCACCTCGTTTGCAGCGGTGGACAGCTCGTGCATCATGGCATCGGCGCTTTCCGCCGAATTTCTCGCATCGATCGCCAACGATGCCGATTGCCCGGCCTGCTTGCCGATTTCGGCAATGGACATCGCGAACTGGTCGGTGGCCGACGCAGCCGATGTTACGTTCATCGACGTATCCATCATGCGGCGCGCCACGTCCTCGACGGCGCCGATCGATTGTTCGGCCGCGCTCGCCATCGAACTTGCCGTGTCCTCGAGTTGGGTCGATGCCGCCGCGACATTGGTCACCACTTCGCCCATCCCGCTTTCGAAGCCGCCTGCGAGCCGACGCAACAATGCCTGATGGTCCTCGCGAGCCTGGCGCTGGAGATCGGCCAGCGCTTCCGCGCTTTCCCGGAAGACCACAAGGGCTCGGGCCATTGCGCCTATTTCATCTTCGCGGGCGACCCCGGGAATGACGATCGATCTGTCGCCGCTGGCCAGTGCGGTCATGGCACCCGTGATCCGTCCGAGAGAGAGCGATACCTGCCGCGATGTCCGAAATGCGGCAAAAACCACCAGCACCGCGCACATCAGGATCAACAGAAGCGCGGCGACGGAAGTCCAGAACTTCAAAGTCCCCAGATCTTCCCGGGCCTTGAGCGATGCGTTGGAAAGCTCCTGTTCGATTTCGCTGACCTGGTCGGACAACAGCGTGCCGCTTATGTCGATCGCGGCGGCGAGGCTGGCGGCATTGTCGTTCGGCCCATAGGCGGCAACCGAGCTGCGGAGCGCGTTCAGTTCGGGCTCGAACGCGGTCACCTGCTCGCTCAGCCATTCGATCCGTTCCTGCGAGATGCTTTCGGTCACGTCGGATTCGATCGAGCGGGCCAGCGTTTCCCGAGCGGCGGCGAGAGCGGCAAAGGCCGCATCGATCGACGCTTCTTCGCCCGTCGCTGCGAACCTCGAGGCATGGTAGCGGCTCTGGGCGATACCGGTGTTGAGTTGCGACGCAGCGAGCGCGCGGCTCGCCATGACGTTGCTTTCCTCGGAGCGGATCGACAGCTGATACAGTCCGGCGCAGAGAAGGATGGCGAGCCCCACCAGGATGAGGACTGCCAGCGCGGAAAACAGGCCGATCTGACCAGCGATCGTCCTGCGGGTACGACTCAAGGCTCGCCTCGGATGGCGGAACCAGGAAATGGCGGGGCGCGAAGCATCGTCGCCTGATGCGAGCGCGTCAGCCTCGGTGACCGCAGGGAACGCGTGCTGGACGCTCATTTGGACGTGACCCCGTAATCCGATCCGGTCCTGCCGGAGGGTTAATTCGAAGCGGCAGGTAGGTTGCAAAAATTGCAAAAAAATGAAGCTTTTTCAGATTCTTAATGGTTAAATATCGTTAGAGACTATGACGCGTTGGTCATAATCCGCCTTAGTCCTGAATTTTCAGAATCTTGGCTGGAGGCCGCCCCCCAAGCTGCCATCACGGCCAATTGGACGTGCCGCATTTTCCTACACGATCTCGATGTGCCAGGATCGCCAGATGATCGTCGTGCGCGTCTTGCCGGTTTCGCTCCGCGCTCTCGCCTGGCGCCTGGCCCTTCGAGACTATAAACCCGCTCGGCGGCGTGGACTTGCGGATTTGAAAGTCCACACCCCATGCCGCTCGCCAGCCGCTAACATCCTGACCCGACGCGTAAATTTCGGAAAGTCACACTTTTTCAAACCGCGATATACGTCCGCTCGCAGCGGTGCTCGCGCGCGCTCAGGCGCCCGCGCTCTCGCGCACCACAGCTTCGCCCGCGTCGCGCTGACGCCTGAGCTCGGCTTTCAGCTTCGCCGGGTCGCGCGCGAGGACGAAGCCGAAGCTCACCCCGCCTTCCTTGCCCACCGTCGCGTGGTGGAGCTTGTGCGCCTGGACCAGCCGCTTGGCGTAGCCGCGCTTGGGCACCCAGCGGAAGTAGCGCTGGTGGACGAGCCCGTCGTGGACCAGCGTGTAGATCACCCCGTAGGCGAGAATGCCGAGCCCGATCCAGGTCGCGGGCCACCACGCGGCGTCGCCCAGCACCCATTCGCTGCCGAGCGCGAACATCGTGATGCTCATCGCCGCGCCCACGATTGCGAACAGGTCGTTCTTCTCCAGCAGGTTGTCGTGCGGTTCGTGGTGGTCGCGGTGCCAGGCCCAGCCGAAGCCGTGCATCACGTACTTGTGGCTCGCCCAGGCGACCCACTCCATCGCGGCGACGGTGGCTATGACGATCAGGACGGGCAGGATCACGCTCATGACGAGCGCCAATATAGGCTATTCCGACTTGGGAAAGAAGAACCGCGAAACTTCCTCGCCGATCCGCGCTGGGCGCAGCGTTTCCGCATCGATGCAGCACCAGCTCGACTTGACCTCGGCCAGCACCTCTTCGCCGCGGTGGATCACGGTGGAATAGAACGCGCGCGCGCCCTTGATCGATTCGAGCACCGTGCGCGCGATCACGTCGTCTTCGAGGAATGCGGGCTTGCGGTAGGTGATCTCGTGCTTGAGCGCGACCCAGGCCTTGCTCGCGACCTCGTCGGCCGGGGCGATCTTGCGCCAGTGGGCGAGCACCGCCTCCTGCACCCAGTTGAGATAACGGGCGTTGTTGACGTGCCCCATGAAGTCGATGTCGGAAGGGAGGACGGTGATCGGAAAGGCGAAGGGCTTTGCTGACATGCGTGTAAGCTACCAGAGAAGCGTTGCGAATGCATTGCAATTCTCCTGTCGAAAGCCGCGCATGGCGGGTTGCGACAAATCGTTACAATCCAGCCTCTCCGTCCAACGAACGCGTCGGCTTTCGTTCATAAAAGAAGCCCTAACTCTGAACACGCGGAACGAACCGCCATCAGACGAAAGGACTTCGATCATGACCATCCGCAGCAAGATCGCCGGCGCGGCCATCCTCGCCTCGCTGACCCTCGGCCTCGCCGCTCCGGCGGCCGCGCAGGGCTGGAACCAGGGCGCGCAGTTCCGCCAGCAGATCGACCAGCTCGAGCGCAAGACCGACCGCAACCGCGGCATCTCCAACCGCGAGGAACGCCGTCTCGACAACCAGATCTCGCGCCTGAAGACGACCTACAACAGGTTCGCGCGCGGCGGGTTCAACCGGCACGAATCGCAGACCATGCAGCGCATGATCGCCGACGTGCGCTACCAGTTCCGCGCCCAGGCGCGCGACGGCAACCGCCAGGCCCGCAACGACCGCCGCTATCGCGGCTGGTAACCCCGGCTCTTGAGCGCGGGCAAGATTTCCCATCTTGTCCGGCAGGGGCGGCAGGCATAGCCCTCTCCCCATGGCCAGCCGCCCCCGCACGCTCTACGAGAAGATCTGGGATGCCCACGTCGTGGAGACCCGCGAAGATGGTACTGCCCTGATCTTCATCGACCGCCACCTCGTCCACGAGGTGACCAGCCCGCAGGCCTTCGAGGCGCTGCGGGCGAATGGGCGAACGGTCCGCCGCCCCGACCTGACGCTGGCGGTGCCCGACCACAACGTCCCCACCACCGCGCGCCGCGATGCCGCGGGCATGCGCCTCCCCATCGCCGACCCACAGAGTGCCGCGCAGCTCGCCGCGCTCGAACGCAACGCTCCCGAATTCGGCATCCGCTACATCGATGCGACCGCCGCCGAGCAGGGCATCGTCCACGTCGTCGGGCCAGAACAGGGCTTTTCGCTGCCCGGTGCGACGATCGTCTGCGGCGACAGCCATACCGCAGCGCACGGCGGAGTCGGTGCGCTCGCCTTCGGGATCGGCACCAGCGAAGTCGAGCATGTACTCGCCACGCAGACCCTTCTCCTCACGCGATCGAAGACGATGGAGGTTCGCGTCGAAGGCGAACTCGGCCCCGGCGTCACGCCCAAGGACCTGATCCTCCACGTGATCGGCGCGATCGGCACTGCCGGCGGCACCGGCCACGTGATCGAATACCGCGGCGCGGTGTTCGAGGCGATGAGCGTCGAGGGCCGCCTGACCGTGTGCAACATGAGCATCGAGGGCGGCGCGCGCGCCGGGCTGATCGCGCCCGACGATACGACCTTCGCCTACCTCGAAGGGCGCCCCTACGCGCCGCAAGGCGAGGATTGGGACCGCGCCGTCTCCTGGTGGCGCACGCTTCGTACTGACGAAGGCGCGACCTTCGACAAGTCGGTCGTGATCGACGCCGCCGAGATCGAGCCGACCGTGACCTGGGGCACCAGCCCCGAGGATACCGCGCCGATCGGCGGCCTAGTCCCCGCCCCCGAAAGCTTCACCGATCCCGCCAAGCAGGACGCCGCGCGCAAGAGCCTCGCCTATATGGGCCTCGAACCGGGCCAGCGGCTCGCCGAGGTCGCGGTCGAGAACGTTTTCATCGGCAGCTGCACCAACAGTCGGATCGAGGATCTGCGCGCCGCCGCCGAGGTACTGCGCGGGCGGCACAAGGCGGCGGGCGTGAAATGGGCGATCGTGGTCCCCGGGTCGGGCCTGGTGAAGCGCCAAGCCGAGGCCGAGGGCCTCGACAAGGTGTTCACCGACGCAGGGCTGGAATGGCGCGAGCCGGGCTGCTCGGCGTGCCTCGCCATGAACCCCGACAAGGTCCCGCCGGGCGAACGCTGCGCCAGCACCAGCAACCGCAACTTCGTCGGCCGCCAGGGCCCAGGCGCGCGGACCCACCTGATGAGCCCGGCGATGGCCGCCGCGGCCGCAGTCACCGGCCGCCTGACCGACGTGAGGGAGCTCGTACAATGAAGGGAAGCTGCGTTTGCGGAGGCGTCACGCTCGAACTGCCGCACCCGCCCGAATACATCAACATGTGCAACTGCCGCCTGTGTCGCTCGACCGGCGGCGCCTACGGCTACTACGCTCCCGAGGAGCTGACCGTCACCGGCGAAACGAAAGGCTTCGAACGTACCGACCTGCCAGAAGTCTGGCTGACGATGCACTTCTGCCCGCGTTGCGGCAGCGCCACGCACTGGACGCCCGCCGGCAATACCGAGCTCGGCCGCATCGGCGTGAACGTGCGGCTCTTCCCGCAAGAGGAACTTGAAGGAATCGAGGTCCGCTATCAGGACGGGCGCGGGGTGATCGACGAGACCGACGAGTTCGTCACCACCGCCACCGGCCACATCGGCGACGGCAAGGCGTTCTGACGCGCAAGTCCGCCTTCGCCCCGGTTGCCGCACCCGACGCCCGGATCCTGATCCTCGGCAGCCTGCCGGGCGAGGCCTCGCTCGCGGCGCGGCGCTACTACGCGCATCCGCAGAACCGCTTCTGGCACCTGGTCGGCAAGGCGATGGGCCTGGACCTCGGCGCGCTCGACTACGACAGCCGACTCGCGGCGTTGAAGGCGCATGGCATCGCGCTGTGGGACACGGTCGCCTCGGCGCAACGGAGCGGCAGCCTCGATGCCGCGATCCGCGAGGCCGAACATGCGCCGCTGGCCGATCTCATCGCCGCCCTGCCCGATTTGCGGGCGGTCGCCTTCAACGGCCGCAAGTCGAGTGCGATCGGGCGACCGCAGTTGGCAGACAGCAGTCTCGAACTGGTCGACCTGCCCTCATCCTCCCCCGCCTACGCGGCAATGCCGCTGGCGGAGAAAGAGCGGCTTTGGGCGCGACTAGCCGATTTCCTCGCCTGACCCCTTGCCAAGATTCCTCCAGCCTACCATTGACCATTGCATGACCAAGAAGCTCCCCTCTTCGCTCGGCGGAAAGGCCGCCGTGGCAGGCGCCGCGATTGGCTCCGCCGCGATCGCCGCCGCATTGATGTACGCCTCGAAGCGCAAGGCGAAGAGCAAGCCGGCGCAGCCCGGCCCGATCCCTTCCGGCGAAAAGCCCGAAACCGACTGATGGAGCCGGTATCGACTATCGAGGGCCGCGCGATCCCGTTCGGCGCCAAGAATGTCGACACCGACGTCATCATCCCCGCGCACTGGCTCAAGACGATAACCCGCGAAGGCCTTGGGCGAGGCGCGTTCGAGACGGTGCGCGCGCAGCCGGGCAACGTGTTCGACGACCCGGACTTCGCTGGTGCGCCGATTCTGATCGCGGGCGACAACTTCGGTTGCGGATCGAGCCGGGAGCATGCCGCCTGGGCGCTGCTCGACCTCGGCATCCGCGCGGTGATCGCACCGAGCTTTTCCGACATTTTCGCGGGCAACGCGTTCAAGAACGGCATCCTCACCGTGGCCCTTCCGCAGGAACAAGTCGATCGCCTGCTCGAAGTCGCGTGCACCGATCCGGTGGCGATCGACCTCGATAGCCAGACGGTCACCACCCCGTTCCAGGATCGCTTCGCGTTCGAGATCGACGCGTTCCGCAAGCAATGCCTGATGGAAGGGCTCGACGAGATCGGCCTGACGCTGGCCCGCGACGACGCCATCGCCGACTACGAGACACGCCAGGCGCGCGACATGCCCTGGCTCGCAGCACCACGGGAGAACGCCGCATGAAAGCACTTCGCACCCACGCCGTGGGCGGGCCTGACACGCTGACGCTGGACGAGGTCGATGTGCCGGTGCCGGGCAAGGGTCAGGTGCTGGTCGACGTAAAGGCTTGCGCGATCAACTTTCCCGACACGCTGATGATCCGCGACCTCTACCAGTTCAAGCCCGAGCGCCCCTATGCGCCGGGTGGCGAGATCGCGGGCACGATCGAGGCGCTCGGCGAAGGGGTCGAGGGCTGGCAGATCGGCGACCGCGTGCTCGCGGGCATCGGCAACGGCGGACTGGCGGAGAAAGTCTGCGTCGCCGCGGGCCGCATGTTCAAGGTGCCCGAGGGCGTGCCGTTCGAGAAGGCCGCCTCGCTGATGATGACTTACGGCACCACGATCCACGGGTTGAAGGACCGCGGGCACATCAAGGAAGGCGACGTGCTGCTGATCCTCGGTGCGGCGGGCGGCGTCGGCCTCTCGGCGATCGAGCTCGGCAAGGCTTTCGGCGCGAAGGTGATCGCCGCGGTTTCCAGCGAGGAAAAGGGCGAAGTCGCGCGCAAGGCTGGTGCCGATGAAGTCGTGATCTATCCCAAAGGCGAGATGGACAAGGACGCGAGCAAGGAGCTTGCGAACAAGTTCAAGGAAGCCTGCGGCCCCGAGGGTGCGAACATCGTCTACGACGTGGTCGGCGGGCAATATTCGGAGCCCGCGCTGCGCTCGATCGCATGGGAAGGCCGCTTCCTCGTGGTCGGCTTCCCCGCGGGAATCGCGAAGATGCCGCTCAACCTGACGCTGCTGAAGAGCTGCGACATCTGCGGCGTGTTCTGGGGCGCCTTCACCGCGCGCGAGCCGGAGAAGTTCCGCGCGCAGGCCGACGAGCTGTTCGAGCTGATGGCGGCGGGCAAGATCGATCCGCTGATCTCGGAGATCTTCCCACTCGAACGCGGCGGCGAGGCGATCGCCAAGCTCGAGAACCGGCAGGCCGTGGGCAAGTTGGTCGTCACGATGGACTGACGCGGTCACTGCGCGCTTGCCCGCGCGGGGGCCTGCGCCTATCTCGGCCCCAATCCACTTCGAGAGGACTGCATGACCGACTTCAAGGATCGCGAGCGCGCGGAAGAAGCCAAGTTCGCGCTGGACGAGGACACCGCGTTCCGCGTCGCCGCGCGGCGCAATCGCCTGCTTGGCGAATGGGCGGCGGGGCTGATGGGCCTGACCGCCGAGGAAGCCGATGCCTACAAGAAGGCGGTGGTCCAGGCCGACTTCGAAGAGGCGGGCGACGAAGATGTGGTCCGCAAGTTGCTCGGCGACCTGACCGCCGCTGAAGTCGACATCAGCGAAGCCGACATCCGCGCCAAGCTCGACGAGAAGTCGGTCGAGGCCAAGCGCCAGCTGATGAGCGAGAGCTGATTCCGCGATGCCGATGAGCGCAACCGAAATCGAAGACATGATCAAGACCGCCCTGCCCGGCGCGGAGGTCGAGATGACCGATCTCGCCGGGGACAACGATCACTGGGCGGCGCGTGTCGCGGCTCCGCAGTTCGCGGGCAAGAGCCGGGTGCAGCAGCACAAGATGGTCTACGAGGCGCTCGGCGGGAAGATGGGCGGCGTGCTCCACGCCTTGCAACTCACCACCGAAGTGCCCACCTGATCCCTAACGATACGAATACCCGAGTGGAATTTCCCATGGCCGATATCAACCAGCGCATCTCCGACATCGTCGGCAAATCCGACGTCGTCCTGTTCATGAAGGGCACGCCGCTGTTCCCGCAGTGCGGCTTTTCGAGCCGCGCGATCTCCATCCTCGATCACTGCGGCGTCGCCTACGAAGGCGTCGACGTGTTGCAGGACATGGAAATCCGCCAGGGGATCAAGGCGTTTTCCGACTGGCCGACAATCCCGCAGCTCTACGTCAAGGGCGAGTTCGTGGGTGGCAGCGACATCATGATGGAGATGTTCGAGGCGGGCGAGCTGCAGCAGATGCTCGACGAGAAAGCGGTCGCCAAGGCCTGATCCCAGCGCCGAACACGGAAAAGCAAAGGCCCGCTCCGAGATTTCGGAGCGGGCCTTTGTCGTTTTCGGGGAGGCGGCGCCAGGAGACTGGGGGTAGGCGCCGCCCCTTTTCGAAGACCATTCGGGGTGACGAACGTGATGCACTGCGCGTGCCAATTCGCGCGACGCAAGGTTCGATGCGGTTCACGATGGTGAATACGGGTTAACATTTCGCGAATGTGTCAGAGATTCCGACACTCGAAAGGCGCTTGGCATCGGCACACGGGCGCTGCAATGTCGGGTGCGATGAACAACGCTCCAGCACCCGGTATCCCGGCAGCGACCATTGTGATCTTCCGGCATGCCGCACAGGGCGGCCCGCCCGAACTGCTGATGGTGACGCGGGCCCGCACGATGCGTTTCGCTGGCGGGGCGGCAGTTTTTCCAGGGGGCAGGGTCGACCAGGCCGACAGGGATTTCGCCGCGGTGCACGGCGGGCTCGCCGATACGGACGAAGCCGCGCACCGGATCGCCGCTATCCGCGAAACGCTTGAGGAAACCGGCCTGGCAGTGGGTCTCAAGGGCGCGATAGACGCCGACCGTGCCCGCGCTGCGCGGTCCATGCTGCTAGAGAGCGATGCGCTGGCACCCGTGCTTGCGGCCATGGACTGGTCGCTCGATCTCGATGCGATCGTGCCCTTCGCGCGCTGGTATCCCAAGAACGAACGCCTGCCGCGGGTATTCGATACCCGATTCTATCTGGCGGACCTCGGCACCGGCGCTGTCGACGTGACGGTGGACGAAACCGAGAATACCCGCCTGTTCTGGACCACGGCTCAGGCCGCGCTCGATGCCGCTGACCGCGGCGATCTGTCGGTCATCTTCCCGACCCGCCGCAATCTCGAGCGCCTCGCCCAGTTCGCCGATTTCGGCGCCGCGTTGGAAGACTGCGTAGCCCACCCGCCCCGCACCATCACCCCGTTCTTCGAGGACCGGGGCGGCGAAGGCTGGATCTGCATCCCCGACGATGCCGGCTACCCCATAACCTCGGAACGCCTCGAGGGGCTGAATCGCGGGTGACCTGGCACGTCAGGCCTATTCGGCGGCATGGACGCGGACCCAGTCGACTTCCATACGGATCTCCCCGGCCTTGATCCGCTCGACCGTATCGGCGGGGAGACCGTTGTACGGTTCCTCGATGCCGTTGGTCTTGAACGGGTAGGCGCCGCCGAGCGCGAAGTTCACGATCACGTACTTGGGGGTGTCGAACACCCATTCGCCGTAGATCTCGACCATCGGCCGGGTGACGCGGTATATCGTACGCCCGTCGACCTGGAACAGGATCTGCCGGTCGGTCCACTCGACCGCGTATTCGTGCCATTGGGTGACATCGACCCCGTCCTCGAAAAAGTACTTGTTCACCAGCGGGGTCTCGCCCGAATAGCCGGGGCCGTGAAGCGCGACGCCGACCCAGTCCTTCTCGCCGACGTATTCGAGGATGTCGATCTCGCCCGTCGCGGGCCAGTCGCCATTGCCGAGCAGCCAGAAGGCGGGCCAGACGCCCTCGGCATCGGGCATGCGGATGCGCGCGGCGGCTCGGCCGTGAGTGAAGTCGAACTTGCCCTTGGTGTTGATCCGGCCGGACACGAAGTCGGCCTCGCGCCCGGTCGGGGTTTCGAACCCTTCGCTGAAGCGCGGCTGGAGCACAAGCACGCCGTCCTCCGCGCCGGGCACGGCGCCCGCGGGAAGGAAGTGGATCGTCTCGGGCGAGTCGACGTAGGCCTGCTGCTCGTTGTTGACCCAGAAGGTCGGCCCCTCGACGTTCCACTTGGCTCGATCGAGCGTTCCGGAGTTGAAATCGTCGGAGAAAATCAGCGTGCCCGGCGCCGCATCGGGCACTGCATCGACCGAGGCGCCGGGGCATGCGGCGTCGCCCGCCCCGTCTTCCAACCGTGCGTCGAGCAGCGTCAGCCTTAGGCCCGCGTCGCCGTCGATACGCAGCGCGGTACCGACACGCTCGAGCTCGGTCGCGCTCGCGGCCAAGCAGCGCAGCGGAACCCGCAGGGTCGCGAGTTCGCCGCGCGGCGCGTCCGCCAGCCACGGTCCGAGAGGCACGGAGCCGCCGTGGAGCGCGAGCCGGGCTTTGCCGTTGCCGGGATCGTTCACCCGCATGTCGACGCGCAGCGACTGCCCCGCTTCGTAGGCCGCGCCGAGATCGGCCGGGGGGCCTTCGATCATGACCTGGCCGGAGCCGGTCCAGACGAAGGCCTTGCCGTCTTCCTGCGCGGTCACGTCGACCGAGCGGACCGAGAGCATCCCGGCAGGGCTGGTCGCCGCGCCGGTGCCCGCGGGCCGCTTCCCGCCCGCGTCGGAGAGCGACAGCACCCACGGATCGGGCACGCGCCCGTCGGCGAAGAAGGTGTCGAGGTTGAGTGCTTCCTC
Source organism: uncultured Altererythrobacter sp. (assembly GCA_946885545.1). The sequence continues at coordinate 2,336 of CAMPGP010000025.1, read as the reverse complement.
GAGATCGACGCCGAGGTCTTCCGGCAGCTGCGGCACCTCGCGTGCAGCTGCGTAAGTCAGCCCGTAACCCCGCTCGAACAGCGGCTCGGTGACGGGCGAGCGTGCGTCGGCGGGCCAGGCGAAGGGCAGTTTGCCGGTGAAATCTCGCGCCGGCTCGCCCGAGCGCTGCGCTACCAGCACGTCGGCGACGCCGCTGCCCTGCGTGCCCGGCAACCAGGCGGCGACGAAGGCGTCCGATGCGTTGATCTCCGGGCTGGTGAACATCGGACGGCCCGAGATGAACACCGAGACCACCGGGATGCCCTGCTCCTGGAACCTGCGCAGCAGCGCGAGGTCTTCCGCGCCCATCGGCTGGTAGTCGAGCGTGGGCACGTCCCCCTGGAACTCGGCATATGGCGTCTCGCCGAACACGACGACCGCGACGTCGGGCTTGCTCGCGAAGGTGCCGTCGGCCGAGAGCGTGGCGCTACCGCCCGCTTCGCGCACGGCTGCGTCGAGCGCCTGCCACACCGTCTGGCCGTTGGTAAAGTCGCCCTTCGTCACGTCGGTGCCCTGCCAGCTGACCGTCCAGCCGCCGTTCTGCATCGCCATGTCGTCCGCGCCCGGCCCCGCGATCAGCACTTTCGCGCCAGGCCGGATCGGGAGCACGGAATCGTCGTTCTTGAGTAGAACGAGCGACTTCGCCACCGCCTCGCGCGCGATCGCCAGATGTTCGGCCGACCCGATCGCGGCATAGTCCGCGCGCTCGCGCATCGGATCGTCGAGCAGGCCGAGCTTGGCCTTCACCCGCAGGATGCGGCGCACCGCGTCCTCGACTCGGGTCAGAGGGATCGTTCCGTCGCGCGCCTGGGCGAGCGTGTTGGCGTAGAGATCCTTCCAGCTGTCGGGCGCCATGAACATGTCGAGCCCGGCATTGATCGAGGCGGGGCATGAGGTGACGGTGCAGTCCGCGACCTGTCCGTGGCCGTTCCAGTCGCCGACCACGAAGCCGTCGAAGCCCATCCGGTCCTTGAGCGCATCGGTGAGCAACGAGCGATTGCCGTGGTGCTTGACCCCGTTCCAGCTCGAGAAGCTGGCCATGACGGTGAGCGCGCCCGCGTCGATCGCGACGGGGTAGCCCGCGGCGTGCACCCGCACCAGTTCGCCTTCGGATATGCGCGCATCGCCCTGGTCGACGCCGTTGTGCGTGCCGCCGTCGGCGAGGAAGTGCTTGGCTGTGGCAGCGACCTTGCCCGCCGCGAGCGGCTCGCCGGCGACGAGATCGCCCTGCAGCCCTTCCACCATCGCGCCGGCATAGGCCGCGACGATCGACGGATCGGACGAATAGCCTTCATAGGTGCGGCCCCAGCGCGGATCCTGCGGCACCGCGAGTGTCGGCGCGAAAGTCCATTCGATTCCGCTGGCCGAGATTTCCTTCGCCGTCGCCGCGCCGATCCGGCGGATCAGGTCGGGATCGTTCGCGGCCCCGAGGCCGATGTTGTGCGGAAAGACGGTGGCGTTGGGGATGTTGTTGTGGCCGTGGACCGCATCGACCCCGAAGATGATCGGGATCGCAACGCCGTTCGCCTGGTTGGCGAGCGAGGCAGCACGGAATTCGCGCACGAGCCTGTTCCAGTCGGCCGCGGTCGCACGCTCGTTGCCGTAGGGTCCGCTGTTACCGCCCGCGAGGATCGAGCCGAGCGGGTATCGGGCGAGGTCGCCGGGCTGGATCGCGCTGATGTCCGCCTGGATCAGCTGCCCGACCTTCTGTTCGAGCGACATCTGCGCGATCAGTCTGTCGATGCGCGCTTCGGTATCGGCGTCGCTCAGAGCATCGGGAGAGGATGCGGTGGGCCAGTTGGCCGGATCGGCGATCGCACTGGCGGCTGCGGTCGATGGCCCATCCTGCGCCATCGCACCCGCGCAACCACTTGCCATGAGGCCGATGGCCGCGATCCCGGTACGCCAATCCATTGCAATTCCTCTCGTTTCTATCGCTATCGTGATGGCGCGCTCGCTCAGGTAGGCGGCGGCGCAGTGGAACTCCGTTCGATGAGATCGCCCGACACGCTGACGACCTCGCGTTGGCAGATGCCATTCTTCACGGCCTCGATCAGCAGTTCGGCCGCGCGCGAAGCGGTTGCGGCGATCGGCTGGTCGACCGCGGTCAGCGGTGGCTGGGTGAAGCGCACGATGGGGGTGTTGTCGAAGCTGATCAGCGAAAGGTCGCGCGGCACCGCTAGCCCGGCCCGATTGGCCGCTTCGAGCGAAGCGAGCGTCATCTGGTCGCTGCTAGCGACGATCGCGGTCGGGCGGGGGCGGCGCGCGAGAAGCTCGCGAGCCGCATCGAGCCCGCT
>CAMPGP010000024.1 GCA_946885545.1 uncultured Altererythrobacter sp. | reverse complement strand
GTCACCGGCAAGGCGCGTGCGGCAATCCGCCGTGCGGTGCGGCTGAAGGAACGCGCCGAGATCGCCGAGATCGGACGCAAGCTGTTCGATGAGATCGCCGCGCGGGTCCCCGCCAAGATCGGCAAGAAAGCGATCCGCAGCGCGGTCCAGCGGCTCGAGCTGGAGGACGAGGAAGACCTGATGTACGCGGTCGGTTCGGCCAAGCTGGCCGACCGCGAGGTGATGGAGGCGCTGGTCCCCGGCTGCACCGCGGAAATGGAAAGCGAGGCCGAGTGGACGCGCCGCGAACATGCGATTTCCATCCGCGGCCTGACCGCGGGCGTGGGCTTCCAGCTCGCAACCTGCTGCCATCCGGTTCCCGGCGATCGCATCGTGGGGCTGCGCAAGCCGGGCGAGGGGGTAGAGGTCCACGCAATAGACTGCTTCGAACTCGCCAGCGGGATCGACGCTGACTGGCTCGACCTCTCGTGGGGCCAGCGCTCGCACGGAGCTATCGGGCGGCTGAGGGTGATCCTCTACGACCGGCCCGGCACGCTGGCCGACATGGCGGCGATCTTCGCACAGAACCTCGCCAACGTGGTCGCGCTCGACCAGACGCAGCGCGACAACCCGTTCCAGACCTACGAACTCGATCTCGAGGTGCAGGACCTCGCGCACCTGACGCGGATCCTCAGCGCCCTTCGCGCGAGCGATTCGGTGGCCCAGGCGGAGCGGATCTGAGGTGGGCGTTGTGGGAATCGACCATGTCCAGCTCGCCATGCCCGAAGGCGGCGAAGAGACGGCGAGGGCGTTCTACCGCGACGCGCTCGGGCTGACCGAAGTTCCCAAGCCGGCCGACCTCGCTGCGCGCGGCGGCTGCTGGTTCGAGAGCGGCGGAGCGCACCTCCATCTCGGCGTCGAGCGAGATTTCCGTCCAGCCCGCAAGGCGCATCCCGCGCTGCTGGTGGACGAGCTCGAGGCATTCGTCGCTGCGCTCGCCGAAGCGGACATCGCGTTCGCGCCGGGCAAGCCGCTCGATGGCTACGTGCGCGGCGACGTGGCCGATCCGTTCGGCAATCGCATCGAACTGATGCAGCGGCTCTAGCGCGGTTCGGCGCGCCGCACGGGTACGGGGATGTTGCAGATATCCGCGCCGCCCGCCGGCACGATGAAGAACGGATCGCGCCGGTTGGCCCGCGCTTCGGCATAGCGGGCGAAGCTCGCACCTTCGGTCGAAAGATACTCGAAGATGGGGCGCTCGGCAGCGGGCAGATCGGCCGCCACGCGGATCGAGGTGATCGGGGTGCGTTCATCCGCTTCGTCGGCGGAATAGAAGCCGAGATCGCCCGAGCCGCGCGGGAGGCTGGACAGGTGCTCGATCCCCTCGATCACCCGTCCGACGAGCGCGATGTTGCGGTCGAGATGGCGCGGCGCATGGCCGATCACCGTGTAGAGCTCCGCACCCGAGCCGGTGTCGGGCGACATCCCGCGCCCCACGCCGATCATACCGTAGCAGTGAACGGGAGAAGCATAGGAGGTCTCATGAAGCTCCGTGCCGAAACTCCCAGCGGTCGAGAACGAAAGAGGAAAGCCATCAAAAAATGCATGATTTCGGGAATAGGGGTCGCTCGTTCGTGACCGTTGTGGTGGAAGCGGACGGTCTCTCGATTGACCGTTAAAGCGCGCCCCATCGGCGAGCAGACGCCCCATTTGGTAAAGGTCTGAGGTTTTCGTTTTCGTGATGTAGGTCTCCTCCATCACCCGCAGCCCATCCGGCAGCGGCTTGGCTTTCGCCGCATTCTCAGCGTACGGGTCGCCCCACTGGACGACGTAGTTGTCCTGCACGCGGTTGACGCTGATCCCGTCGTACCACTCGGCGCGGGCGAGCGTGCGGATGTTCTCGACCCAGCCTTGCGAGAAGGGCGCGGGCATCAGCTGAATCACCACCTGGCGCTCGGCCCCGTCGGCGGCCGGTGCGAGCGTCATCACCAGCAAGTCTTCGGGCGCGATCGCGAGCCATTCGGCCGCAGGCGCGGCGGCAACGATCTCTCCCGGGCTCGGCGGAGTAGCGGCCTCGTCCTGGGCGGCGGCGGGAAGGGCGAGTGCGAGCGCGGCGGCACCGGTCGCGATGGCGATGATCCTCATGTGGGAGGTGTGCCACCGGGAACGCCCAAGCAAAAGCCCCTTTCCACGCGTTTTCGGGGGCGGAAAGGGGCTCTGAAGGCAGCGTTCGCAGGGAATGCCGATCCGCGCAGCACCGCCGTCGCCAAGCCGTGTAGCATGATTCGCCGAGCCTGTGCACTGTCCATCTGCGTCTCGGCTTTCGCCCAACTCCGCCCGCCGCGCTACGCCGCCTTGCGCCGGGGGCGATCCCCCGCTAGGTGCGCGCGTCTGTCCCAATCGGGCATGCGGAGCGGTGGCCGAGTGGTCGAAGGCGCACGCCTGGAAAGTGTGTATACGGTAACCCCGTATCGTGGGTTCGAATCCCACCCGCTCCGCCACCATTCAAGTATCTCATATTGAATTATTTTCCTCGTCAGAAATGTCGCGCCGTACTGCGGCATTCGCGCGATCTGTCCGGTCTGGAGAGAGCGATGCTCAGACGGATTTGGGGTCAGTTTGGTCGCATTTCTCTGCTGGCAATTTGGCCAGACCGGAACTCGACAATGGGTTGATGACGTTCACTTGCTCGTTCACCCCGTGCTGACGTGGGAGCGACTTGCAGTTATGGCGTCATCAGATATGCGTATTTCCGAACCTCCCGAACCACTGGCTGTTGCCGCGCTGTACCGCTTCGCGCGCCTTGATGATTGTGCTCGCCTACGCGCGCGGCTCGAACTCCTGTGTCGCGAGCAGGGCATCCGTGGCACCTTGTTGCTCGCTCCGGAGGGGATCAACGGCACGATCGCCGGTACGCATGATGGAATCTCGAACGTGCTCGATGCCATCCGCGCCTTGCCGGATTGCGCCGATGTGGATGTGAAGTTCTCGACTGCAGCCGCCATGCCGTTCCATCGCATGAAAGTGCGAGTCAAACGAGAGATCGTGACAATGGGCGTTCCCGATATCGATCCGCGAGCGAGCGTCGGTACTTATGTCGAGCCGGAAGACTGGAACGAGATGATCTCCGATCCGGACACCATCGTGATCGATACGCGCAACGATTACGAGGTGGCCCTGGGCACGTTCGAGGGCGCAATCGATCCCGAGACGCCGACATTTCGAGATTTTCCCGCGTGGTTCCGCAGCCAGCGCGACAAACTGGCGGGCCAGTCCTCGTCGTCGAAGATCGCAATGTTCTGCACCGGCGGCATCCGCTGCGAGAAGTCCACGGCCTTTCTCAAGCAGGAGGGGTTCGAGAACGTCTATCATCTGCGGGGCGGCATCCTGAGATACCTGGAGACGATCCCGCAGGAGAACAGCCTGTGGCAGGGTGAATGCTTCGTCTTCGACCAGCGCGTGGCGATAGGCCATGGCCTGGCGGAGGGCAGCCACACGCTTTGCTACGCGTGCCGCCGGCCGGTAACGGCCGAAGACCGTGCAGCGTCCTCCTATGAGGCGGGTGTGCGCTGTCCCGCTTGCCATGCGGAACGTACGGACGATCAGCGCGCATCATATCGTGAGCGCCATCGGCAGGAGACGCTCGCGGCCGCGCGCGGCGAGGCGCATGTCGGCGCCTTGCCGGCCGAGCCGAAGGACCGCTGTGTCGACTGATCCGATCCTCTACAGCTTCCGGCGCTGCCCCTATGCAATCCGGGCGAGATTGGCACTTGCTGTCAGTACGACGCGATGCGAGCTGCGCGAGGTCAAGCTCTCGGCCAAGCCCGATGCGATGCTTGCCGCCTCGCCCAAGGGTACCGTTCCCGTGCTCGTGCTCATGGATGGCGACGTACTCGATGAAAGCCTCGACATCATGCAATGGGCGCTGGGCTCGAACGATCCGGAGGGCTGGTTGCGGCGCACCGATGTCGCGCTGATCGCGCGGAACGATACGTCATTCAAGCACGCCCTCGATCGCTACAAATACCCCGACCGCTACGATGAGGATCCGGTGACCCACCAAGCCAATGGCGTCGCCTTTCTGCATGAACTCGAAGCTCGGCTCGCGCGCGTCGGGCAGTTATGCGGGCAAGACCGAGGATTGGCGGACGCCGCGATCATGCCCTTCGTGAGACAGTTCGCAGCGGTCGACCGCGAATGGTTTGCCGCACAGCCGCTCCCTCGCCTGCAAGCGTGGCTGGCAGACCACCTTGCGTCTCCGCTTTTCGCAAACGTCATGGTGCGTAAGAAGCCTTGGCGGCCTGGCGATGGACCGGTCGCTTTCCCACCACTCCCGGCGTGTAACGAGGCATAGCGCGCCAAAGAGCTTCGGCGCTTAACAGGTTGGGCTCTTCGGCGCGGCCTGCTAGGGGCCGCGCCGCAATGATCACCATCGACAAACTCACCGTGCGGCTGGGCGGGCGCGCGATCCTGCAGGACGCCTCCGCCGCCATTCCGCCGGGCGCCCGCATCGGGCTGATCGGCCGCAACGGGGCCGGCAAGTCGACGCTCATGAAGGCGCTGATCGGCGAGATCGAGCCGGACCAGGGTTCAATCGAAGTGCCCCGCCGCGCCCGCGTCGGTTACATCGCACAGGAAGCGCCGAGTGGGTCGATCACGCCGTTCGAGGCAGTGCTGGCAGGCGATACCGAGCGCGCGCGCCTCCTGGAAGAAGCGGAGACCTGCACCGATATGGACCGTCTGGGCGACGTCCACGAACGGTTGCTGGCGATCGACGCTTATGCCGCGCCTTCCCGTGCTGCCATCATCCTGACCGGCCTCGGTTTCGACGAGACCATGCAGGCGCAGCCGATCGACACCTTTTCGGGCGGGTGGAAGATGCGCGTCGCGCTGGGCGCGCTCCTGTTGTCGAATCCCGACGTGCTGCTGCTCGACGAGCCGTCGAATCACCTCGATCTCGAGGCGACGCTATGGCTGGAGAGCTTTCTCAAGGCGTACCAGGGCACTCTTTTGGCCATCAGCCACGAGCGCGACTTGCTGAACAACGTGGTCACGGCGATCCTCCATCTGCAGGACGGCAAGCTGACGCTCTATCCCGGCGGCTACGACTCATTCGAAAAGCAGCGGGCCGAGCGCGCCGCGCAGCTGGCGGCGGCCAAGGCAGCGCAGGATGCCCAACGCGCCCGGCTGGAGGACTACGTCGCGCGCAACAGCGCCCGCGCGTCCACCGCCAAGCAGGCGCAGTCGCGCGCCAAGATGCTGGCCAAGATGCAGCCCATCGCCGCGCTGATGGAAGACCCGAGCCTGAGCTTCGACTTCCCAAGCCCCGACGAGATGCGCCCACCGCTCATCACGCTCGACCTCGCGGCGGTAGGCTATGGCGAAACGGCGATCCTGCAGCGCCTGAACCTGCGGATCGATCCCGACGACCGGATTGCGCTGTTGGGCCGCAACGGCAACGGCAAGACCACGCTCGCACGCCTATTGGCGGCCCAGCTCGCGCCGATGGATGGGGCAATGCAGGCATCGGGCAGGATGCGGGTGGGATATTTCACGCAATACCAGGTGGAGGAATTGTCGCCCGAGGGCACTCCGCTCGACCACATGACCCGCGCGATGGAAGGCGCTTCGCCCGGCGCGGTACGCGCGCAGCTCGGGCGGTTCGGGTTCTCCGGGCACCGGGCCAACTCGCGCATTGGAACGCTTTCGGGCGGTGAGCGGGCGCGATTGGCGCTGGCGCTCATCACCCGCGACGCGCCGCACCTTCTTATCCTCGACGAACCGACCAACCACCTCGACGTCGACGCGCGCGAGGCGCTGGTGCAGGCGTTGAACGCGTTCGACGGCGCCGTCATCCTTATCAGCCACGACCGCCACATGGTCGAACTCACCGCCGACCGGCTGGTCCTCGTCGATGGCGGCACCGCGAAGGAATATGCCGGCAGCATCGAGGACTACATCGACTTCGTGCTCGGGCGAAACCAGCCGCGAGAAGGCGGCGGCGCGAAGCCGAAGAAGGGCAGGCGCGCCTCTGGCAAGGATCGTGAGGCCGTGCGCCTCGCGCGCAGCAGCGTGACCGCCAGCGAAAAGGCAATCGCGCGCCTGCAGGACAGGCTCGCCTCGCTCGACCGCGCGCTGGCCGACCCGTCGGGCACGCCCGGCAAGGCGCCCGCCGACCTCATGCGCGAGCGGGCCGCCGTCGCCGCAGGGCTGGAGGAGGCCGAGCTGGAGTGGCTCGATGCGCAGGAGAGCCTGGAAAAGGCCGAGGCCTGACCGCGATGCGCACCCGCCTCAGCGTCTGCGCGCGCAAGCGGCGCTTCGGCTCCGACGCAGAGGCGTTGGCGGCGGCAGGCAAGGCGGAGGCCGACCTGAGGCGTTACCGCTGCGATCGGTGCGGGGCGTTCCACCTTACCAGCCGCCGCAAGGGCAAGCGCATCCCGCGTCCGCCGGCGACCGGGGCGCTTGCCCGGTGACCGGGATCATCCTGTTCAACAAGCCCTTCGGCGTCCTCTCGCAGTTCACCGACGAGCGACTGGGCAACGCTCGCCCGACGCTGGCCGCATTCATCGACGCGCCGGGATATTATCCCGCCGGGCGGCTCGATTTCGACAGCGAGGGACTGATGGTGCTGTGCGACAACGGCCGCATGCAGGCGCGCATTGCCGATCCGCGTTTCAAGCTGGCGAAAACCTATCTCGTGCAAGTCGAGGGCGAGCCGGACGAGGCAGCGCTGGACGCTCTGCGCCAAGGCATACGCCTGAAGGACGGCATGACACGGCCGGCCGAAGCGGACCGCGTCGCGGACCCGGCACTGTGGCCGCGAGACCCGCCGATCCGGGTGCGCAAGTCCATTCCCGACGGCTGGCTGCGGCTTACGATAACCGAGGGCCGCAACCGGCAGGTCCGGCGCATGACCGCGGCCGTCGGCCATCCTACCTTGCGGCTGGTTCGCTGGTCGGTGGGGCAATGGTCGCTCGACGGGCTGGCACCCGGCGAATGGCGCCCGGCCTGACCGGGGCCCGTCAGTCCCGTTCGCTCAAGGCCAGGCAGCCGCGATTGATCAGATCGACGATCAGGGCGGCAACGGCCGGGATACTTGCGACATCGTGGTCCAGCGCAAACCGCGTATCGGCGCACATCCGTTCGGCGACCGCGGCTGCGGGCCCTCTGCACGCATAAGTCTGTCCGTCGGCGAACAAGGTTACTCCATCCTCGTCCTGCCGGATGAAGGAGAAGCGGGTCACCGGATTGCGCTCGAGCCGGAGAGGCCCTTCGCCGCCCGCCATGTCGGCGGCGGAGACCTGCTCCTCTGGTGCCCAATCGAGCCGCTCGTTCTTCGGCGCCGTGATGTACGCGCCGAACCACCGCGCGAACGCAGCCCGGTCCCCCAGCGCGCCCTTGGCCATGTCATGAAGGCGCGCGACAACGGCCGGGGAGATTTCGCCCGGATTGGCACCCGCATTCAGATCGAGATCGGTGTAGCGGTCGTCCTCTTCGAGCGTATCGAGCATGTGGTCCGCCCACGCAGACACGAGATCGCCGCGCGATGGCGCACGAAACCCGATCGAATAGGTCATGCAGCCGTCGCCCACCGCCACGCCGTCGTGCGCGAAGCCAGGCGGCACGTAAAGCATGTCTCCCGGCTCCAGCACCCACTCCTCTACCGGTTCGAAATCGGCGAGCAGGCGCAGGCCGTCGTGGAGCAACAGGCGCGCGGTATCGTCGCAGCGCGGGCCCACACGCCAGCGCCGCCGGCCCAGGCCCTGCACGAGAAACACGTCGTACTGGTCGAAGTGCGGCCCCACCCCGCCACCGTCCACGGCATAGCTGACCATCACGTCGTCGATGCGCCAGTCGGGGATGAAGCGGAACGGTTCGATCAACGCGGCGACCTCCGGCACGTGATGGTCGACCGACTGAACCAGCAACGTCCACGGGCAATCGCGCAGTGTACCGAAGCGTTCGGGAGCGATGGGACCGTGTTCGAGCTCCCAACGGTCGGGTCCCGTCTGGCGCACCAAACGGGATTCGATCTCCGTTTCGCACGCCAGCCCGGCAAGCTCCTCGGGTTCGAGCGGGTTGCTCCAGTGCTCCCACGCGCCGCGAATCAGCAGCGGGCGCTTCTGCCAGATGTCGGCGAGGAACCATTCCACGTCGAATGTGCGCAGCGATAGCATTAAAATTCTGTCTCTTCGTCGGTCGTGGCCGTCAGATCCATGAAATTGCGGGCCGCATCCCGGTTGTGTTCATCGGAGAACACGACTTCGACATCCGGTGCGGCGCAGAAAAGGGTCGACCACAACGCGAACCGCTGCCCGTGATTGCGCGATCGCCCGAAATCGACCTGCATCCTTGCGATCTCGGAAATACGTGGCCCTTCCTATAGATCTTCCAACGAGCGCGAGTCGAAATATTGGTAATTGAAGTAGGCGAACTGCTGGGCGGCGCTACCACGGGCCATCAAGCGCGTCACGCCATTGTCGTGGTGAGGCCTGCCGAAGCCTAACGACTGCACGGCTCGCGAAGATTCCGTCACGCATGACCATCAGGTCACCGTTCTCGAATTGTTCGAGCATTCTGCTTGCGCAACTATGGGCTCATCAGATGTGGGAGTGTATCCCCTTTGCATATGGCAAGGGGATACACTCCCACGCAAAGGTCAAGTGCCGTATCCTCATTGCAATGTGGCAGCATCGCCGCGATGAACTGCGACAGGAAAGCCGTAAACTCGGCCTTGTTCATCTCGCCCGATGCCATGGCGAACTCGGCGTGACTGACCTTGCCGAGGCCGCACACGTGCACTGAATCAGGAACGTTGTACCGGGGGATCAGTGAAAGCCATGGCGGCGGACCTGCCGTCGAGGAGCGAGGTCCAGTTCTCCGGATCGAGGCTTGAGCCGCACAGGAGGCGATGCTCGCCAAGGAGCCAAAGATCGCCCGATTTGCTCACCGGGTTGGAAGGCGGATCGAGCTGCTCGTCCGCCAGATCGGCGTTGTCTCCGTCAGTCTCTTCGACTTGGGCATCGAGGATCACGTCGATCTCGGCGCTGTCCCAGCCGAGCACCTCCACCGGATTCTCGTCGAACTCGATTATCGCGGCGTTCTCTGTCGCGAGCGCATTAGTATCCCAGGCGGCGAGCTCTGCCAGCCGGTTGTCCGCCAAGCGATACGCGCGGACTTGCGCGGCGCTCCAGTGGTGCGCGACGATGACGGGAATCTCCGCCAGGCCAGCACGCTTCGCCGCTTCGGCTCAGGCCTCCCCGGCGATGATCGTGCAGTTCTCGTCGATCAGGACAGGGATCGTAAAGCCAAACTCCCGCATTGCCGCGACCAGCTTGACCAGCTGTTTCTCCGGATGCTTGCGGGGGTTATTCTCGAAACGGATCAAGGAAGCGAGCGGGCGGTATTCAATTGGGCCGAGCTTCTGTTCGAGCGTCGCGAGATCGTTGCGTACGCCCGAGGCAGTGCGATTGTTTGCAGTTTTCGTCATTGGAAGTCCCTTCGTTGCCGGGCCGGCAAGAGGCGGGACGAAGGCATGCAGCACGCGGGCGACAACCAAGGTCCCGCCAATGCGCTGCACGGCGGTTGCTAATGGTTGTCCCGATAATGCTGCTGTGCGCACGAAGCGCGGTGCAATCCGCCTTGAAGGGCAGGCGTGAAGGTTGGGGGCGGGGCGCTCCTAGTCAAGAGCAGGGCTTCGAAAAAATCGCCTGATTGGCGCAGTAATCTAACTGATGGCGAATATTCCTTCCCAGATCCGATCGAAGATTTCCCTGTTCCCCTGTTAAGGGAATTCCAGTCTGAGAACGGCGGAGCTCTGCCAGTTGCGGACGTCGCAGACTTTGCAGGAACGGCCCAATCTCGGCTTCGTCCCTGTAAATTACCGTGTTTCAAGCAAAATTGAGTGGAGAACGGTTCGCCGCAGACTACTTCCTCCGCGACGAACCTCGTCAGCCTTCTCGCCGATGATCGAAACAGCCGCCGGAAACCGCGGCGCTTCGCAGGCCGGCCCCTTCGATGAAGAATTCGGTTCTTTTTCGGATGCGGTCGGGCGAGTGTTGCGTTCCTGCGCCGTGACTGATCGCTTCGGTCTGGAGGTCCGACACGAACAGTCCGAGGAAAACCTCGGCCAGGAAATCGGGCGTTCCACTTAGCTCGATGCCCGCGGTGCGCCAATCGCCGAACAGTGCTTCGAGAGCATCGCGAGTACGCGTCGCGGTGCGTTCGAAGAACCTTTTGGCGAACTCCGGATCGCAGACGCTGCGTGCGATCACGATGCGCACGAGAGCGACGACGTCGGGATCGAGAAATTGCTGATGCAGGCCTGCGGCGATCCAGTGGAGTACGTCCGCCGGATCGGCACCGCCGCTCGCGGCGCGGCGTATTAGCTCTTCGCCCGAAGCTGCCTTCTCGAACACGACAGCCTCCAGCAAACCATCCTTGTTGCCGAAGAGCTTGTAGATCGTTGCCAGCGAGCCGCCCGCCTTTTCGACGATACGTCCGAGTGTCGTGCGCTCGTAACCTTGCTCGATGAAAAGCGTGCGCGCGGCCTCGACGATCGCGCGGCGGCGACGGTCGAGACGGCAGCATTCGAATTCATCGATCATGATTTGCGAGGCCTCCACGATTCCGGGTTGCGTGACAACGGTGTAATTCTTATTACACCTTCGCACCTGCACAAAAGCTGACTGAAAGCCCCCTACCGATGAAGCGCATTTTCGCCGGCCTGTCCGCCTGCCTTCTGCTTGCTGCCTGCTCTGGTGCCGACGCGCCGCCCGAGGCGCAGCCGGTCCCAGTCAAAACGATGACGATCGCCAACCAGGCGATCCCCAACGTCATCGAGTTACCCGGTCGGGTCGAGCCTGTGCGCGAGGCCGAAGTGCGCGCGCGGGTGACGGGCATCGTGCAGGAACGACTCTACGAAGAAGGCACCGACATCCGGGCGGGCCAGCCGCTGTTTCGGATCGACCCGCGCGAGCTGCGCGCGAGCTATGCGCAGACACAGGCCGCGCTCCAGCGCGCTCGCGCGACCGCGAGCAACGCGCGCGCCGTGGTCGAGCGCTATCGTCCGCTCGTGGCCGAGAACGCGATCAGCGGGCAGGAATACGATGCCGCGCTTGCCGCGTCGCGCGAAGCCGACGCGAATGTCGCGCAGATACGCGCGCAGCTCGAATCCGCCTCGCTTCAGCTCGGCTACACCACCGTGCGTGCGCCGATATCCGGCCGGGTCGGCCGCGCGATGGTGACCGAAGGCGCACTGGTCAGCCAGGCCGAAGGCACGCTGATGACGCGGATCGAGCAGATTTCGCCGGTCTACGTCAGCTTCGCGCAATCGGCGAGCGAAGTGCTCGCATTGCGCCGTGCGATCGCCGCGGGCGAGATCGACCTCGACGACAACGACATGGTCGAAGTTCGACTGACCTTCAGCGACGGCACCGAATATCCGGTGCCCGGATATATCGACTTCCTTGCCTATTCGGTCGACGAGACCACCGGCACGGTCGAGCTTCGCGCCGAATTCCCCAACCCCTCGCGTCTCTTGCTGCCCGGCGAATTCGTCCGCGCGAAGATCTTCGCGGGCGAAGTGCAGCAGGGCATCGCCGTGCCGCAGCGCGCGGTGACCCTGACCGAGCAGGGTGGATCGGTTTTCGTGATCGACGGCAAGGGGCAGGCTGCGGCGCGGCCGGTCAAGCTGGGCGCGATGGTCGATGGCAAGTGGATCGTCGAAAGCGGGCTCAAAGTCGGCGATGTGGTGATCGTCAGCAATCTTCAGAAGATTCGCCCCGGCGCACCGGTCAAGCGGCTCGATGCGCCGACCGGGCGCACGCCCGTCGCCAAGACGACGCCCGCCGCTCCCGCCGGGGCGCGCTAAGCGATGGCCCGGTTCTTCATCGACAGACCGATCTTCGCCTGGGTCGTCGCGCTCGGTATCCTGCTCGCAGGCGTGATCGCGCTGCGTGCGCTGCCGGTCGAGCAATACCCCGAGGTCGCGCCGCCTTCGCTGACCGTCAACGTCGCCTATCCGGGCGCCGATGCCCAGACGCTCGAGCAGAACGTCACCCAGGTGATCGAGCAGCAATTGAACGGCGTCGAGGGATTCCTCTACATGTCGTCGTCGAGCGCGTCGAACGGCACCGCCAGCATCACCCTGACGTTCGAGGCGGGGACCGACATCGACATCGCGCAGACCGAAGTCCAGAACCGCCTGAGCACGGTCGAGGCACGCCTGCCTGAGGAAGTGCGGCGACAGGGCATCACCGTGCGCCAGGCGAATGCGGGCTTCCTGATGATCGTCGCGCTCACCTCGGAAAGTGGCGATCTCACCAGTACCGACCTCGGCAATATCGCTTCCAATCAGGTGGTCGACGAACTGCGCCGCGTGCCCGGCGTGGGCGACGTGACGCTGTTCGGCTCACAATACGCCATGCGCATCTGGCTCGATCCCGATGCGCTTGCTTCCTACAACCTCTCCCCGAGCGCAGTCCTCGCTGCGATCCGTGAACAGAACGCGCAGACCGCGGGCGGCGCGATCGGTGCGCAGCCGCTCGCCGACGGGCAGCAGATCACCGCCACGATCACAACCGAAGGCCGCTTCACCACTGTCGAGGAATTCGAGGATATCATCCTGCGCGCCAGCACCGGCGCCGCGGTGGTGCGGCTGGGCGAGGTCGCGCGGATCGAGATCGGCGCGCAGACCTATGCCACCTCGACCACGCTCAACGGCCAGCCGATGGCCGGCATGGCGATCCAGCTCGCCACGGGCGCCAATGCGCTCCAAGCGGCCGAAGGCGTCAAGGCGCGGATGGATCAACTTGCCGCCGGTCTGCCGGGCGATGTGACCTGGTCGGTGCCCTACGACACTACACCGTTCGTCGAGGCGTCTATCGAGGAAGTGGTCAAAACGCTGGTCGAGGCGATGGTCCTCGTCTTCCTCGTCATGTTCCTGTTCCTGCAGAACTTCCGCGCGACGCTGATCCCGACGCTGGTGGTGCCGATCGCGCTCGCGGGGGCGTGCCTCGGCCTGTGGCTGTTCGGCTTTTCGATCAACGTGCTGTCGCTGTTCGGCATGGTGCTGGCGATCGGCATCCTGGTCGACGACGCGATCGTGGTGATCGAGAACGTCGAGCGCATCATGCGCGAAGAAGGCCTACCGCCGCTGGAAGCGACGCGCAAGGCGATGGGCCAGATCACCGGCGCGATCGTCGGCATCACGCTGGTGCTGGTCGCGGTGTTCGTGCCGATGGCGTTCTTCCCCGGATCGACGGGCGGAATCTATCGCCAGTTTTCGGTCACGCTCGCGATCGCGATCTTCTTCTCCGCCTTCCTCGCGCTCTCGCTGACCCCGGCGCTGTGCGCGACCTTCCTCAAGCCGATCGACCACGATCATGGAGATGTGCCCGAAATCGACCACGAGGCCGAGGCACAGCCCGGCTGGCGCGGGCGGCTGGCGCGCGGACGGCGCAAGGCGGCGAACTTCTTCGCCGGGTTCAACCGCTGGTTCGCGCGGATGCAGGAGAAATACGGCCGCGCCAACGACCGCATCCTCGCAGCCCCGTTCCGTGCCTTCGCGGTGTTTCTGGCGCTGACGGCGGTGACGGTGCTGCTGTTCCTCCGCCTGCCGACCGCCTTCCTACCGACCGAGGACCAGGGCTACCTCATCACCGCGGTTCAGGCGCCCCCCGGTGCCACGCAGGAGCGGATGGACGAGGCGCTGAAGCCGGTCACCGATTTCTGGCTCGCGCAGGAAGAGGTCGAGAATCTCGTCGTCGTGCGCGGCTTCAGCTTCTTCGGTCAGGGTCAGAACAATGCGCTGATGTTCTCGCCGTTCAAACCGTGGGACGAACGGACCGCGGACGAAAGCAGCGCGGAATCGATCCTGCAGCGGGCGATGGGCGCCTTCATGCAGAACGACGGCGCGACCGCTTTCGTGATCCAGCCGCCCTCGATCCAGTCGCTCGGGCAGGCGAGCGGTTTCACGCTCAAACTGCAGGATCGCGGCGGGCTCGGTCGCGAAGCGCTGATGGGCGCGCGCGATCAGCTGCTCGGCATGGCATCGCAAAGCCCGCTGATCGCAAACCTGCGGCCCGAAGATCAGGGACCGAGTCCCGAGCTGTCCGTCGACATCGACCGGGTCCAGGCGCGCGCGCTCGGGCTGTCGCTGACCGACGTGAACGCGGCGCTCTCGATCACGTTCGGTTCGGCCTATGCGAACGACTTCAATCGCGACGGGCGGGTGCTTCAGGTGCTGGTCCAGGCCGACGCGCCCTATCGCATGACGCCCGACGACGTGCTCGCCCTGCGCATTCCCAACCAGCAGGGCGAGCTCGTGCCGTTCAGCGCCTTCGCCGAGGTCGAATGGTCGGCCGCACCGGCGAGCCTTTCGCGCTACAACGGTTATCCGGCGATGACGCTGTCTGGCATGGCCGCACCGGGCGAATCCTCGGGTGCCGCGCTCGAGGAAATGGAGCGGCTCGCCGAACAGTTGCCGCAGGGCATCGGCTACGAGTGGACCGGCATCTCCTACGAGGAGAAGCAGGCCGGCGGGCAGATCGGGCTGCTGCTCGGGCTGTCGGTGGTGGTCGTGTTCCTCGTGCTCGCCGCGCTCTACGAAAGCTGGGCGGTGCCGCTCGCTGTGCTACTGATCGTGCCGATGGGCGTGCTCGGGGCGGTGCTGTTCTCGATGCTGCGCGGGCTTTCGGCGGACGTCTATTTCAACGTCGGGCTGATCACGATCATCGGCCTCGCGGCGAAGAACGCGATCCTGATCGTGGAATTCGCGATCGAGGAGGAAAAACGCGGCAAGCGGCGCATCGACGCGGTCAAGTCCGCAGCCCGCCTGCGCCTGCGCCCGATCATCATGACTTCGCTCGCCTTCACCATGGGCATGGTTCCGCTGGTGCTCGCGAGCGGCGCGGGTGCGGCGAGCCGCGCTGCGGTCGGCACCGGGGTCATGGGCGGCATGATCGCCGCGGCCTCGCTCGGCATCTTCCTGATCCCGATGCTGTACCTGCTCGTGCGGCGGAAGATCAGCCG
>CAMPGP010000023.1 GCA_946885545.1 uncultured Altererythrobacter sp. | reverse complement strand
GGCGATGATGACCGGCATGATCGCGAGCCCGTCGAGCCCGTCGGTGAGGTTCACCGCGTTGCCCGCGCCCACGATCACCACCGCGGCGAAGATGTAGTAGAACCAGCCCAGTTCGAACCCGAGGTTGTTGACGAAAGGCACGTAGAGGAACGTGCTGATCTGGCCGACCACGATCCACGACGCGATCCCGGCGACCACGAATTCGAGCAGCAGGCGCACTTTGCCCGAAACCCCGCGATGGCTCGACTTCGACACCTTGTCGTAATCGTCGAGGAACCCGATCAGGCCGAACCCGACGGTGACCGCGAGGCACGCCCAGACGAACGGGTTCCTGAGGTCCATCCAGATCAGCATCGCGATGACGAGGGAGGTGAGGATCATCAGCCCGCCCATCGTGGGCGTGCCGCGCTTGGCGAGGTGGGTCTGCGGCCCGTCCTCGCGGATCGGCTGCCCCTTGCCCTGGCGCACGCGCAGCATGTTGATGAAGCGGGGCCCGATCACGAGGCCGATCAGCAGCGCCGTCATCAGCGTCGCGCCGGCGCGGAACGTCTGGTAGCGGACGAGATTGAGCGCGCCTTCGAAACCCAGCCAATCGGCGATGAGGTATAGCATTCAGCCGTCCCGGCCGCCGAGATCCCTGGCGGCGAAATGAGTCACAAGCCTGCCGAGCCCGACCGAGTTGGAGCCCTTGACGAGGATGGCATCGCCAGCCGCGATGCCGAATTCCTCGAGCGCCGCGATCGCTTCGGCAGGCCCATCGCAATGGGCGAAGGTCAGCCCGCCCGCAAGCGCATAGCCCGCGCCTTTCCCCAAGTCGCGCGCGAGGGCGCGCATCTCGTCGCCCACCAGCACCGCATGGTCGACTTTCGCTTCGGCCAGGGGCTCGGCGAGCTGGGCGTGGAAGGCGGGCGCGAATTCGCCCAGTTCCTTCATGCTGCCGAGAACGGCGATCCGGCGCGAGGCCGGGGTCTGGCCGAGCTGGTGCAGCGTCGCGCGCATCGAGGCGGGGTTGGCGTTGTAGCTTTCGTCGATCAGCAGGGCACGGCCACCCGCCGCCGCGATCCGGTGGCGCGCGCCGCGCCCCTTGAGCCCGCCCATTTCAGCCAGCGCGAGCCCGGCCGAGCCGAGATCGCCGCCGGCTGCGCGAACCGCGGCCATGACGCACAGCGAATTGGCGATCCAGTGATCGCCCGGCTCGGCGACCGAATAGCACAGCCGCGTATCGCCGAAGTCTGCGGTAACGAGCGATCCGCCATTGGCCGACGGGATGGCGTCGAGGAGGCGCACATCGGCATGCGGTGCGCGGCCGAAGGAGATTATCTTCGCCCCTGCGGCAGTCGCATGGCCACGCAGCCGCTCGTAATGCGGCGAATCCGCCGGAATAACGGCAGTGCCGCCCGGCTCCAGCCCCGCGAAGATTTCCGCCTTGGCGTCGGCGATCGCCTCTTCGCTGCCGAGGTTCTCGATGTGGGCGGGCGCGATCGTGGTGACGACGGCGACGTTGGGGCGGACCTGCGCGGCCAGCCCGGCGATCTCGCCCGCGTGGTTCATCCCCATCTCGAACACGCCGAAGCGGCTGCGCGTAGGCATGCGGGCGATGCTCAGCGGCACACCCACGTGGTTGTTGTAGCTCCGGACCGAGCGGTGCGCCTGGCCCCGACTGGCACGGTCAAGCGCGGCGAAGATCGCCTCCTTCACCCCGGTCTTGCCGACCGAGCCGGTGACTCCGATCCGCACCGCATCGGTGCGCATGCGCGAGGCCGCGGCGAGCGCCCCCAGCGCAGCATTGGTATCGGCGACGAGGATGTGCGGCCAGTCGACCGGCCGGTCGACCACCGCCGCCGCGGCGCCATTGGCGAAAGCCTTGGCGATGTACTCGTGCCCATCGGCGGCTTCGCCCTTGAGAGCGAAGAAGAGGTCGCCCGAGCGCACGTCGCGCGAATCGATCTCCACGCCTGCGACCTGGAACGCGCCGCTGGCGGTGCCCGCCATCGCTTCCGCGAGTGTGGCGGAATCCCACAGCGCGATGCCCATGCGGTCGCGCGGGCGAACCGGCCAGGCACGCAGGGCGCGATGCGCGCTCATGCCTCGGCTCCCAGCGATGCGGCACATTCGCGCGCCACGCTCACGTCGTCGAACGGCAATACCCGCATGTTCTCTCCCGACCCGATGATCTGGCCTTGTTCGTGGCCCTTGCCCGCGACCAGCACGATATCGTCCGTCCCGGTCCTCGCGATGGCGGCGCAGATAGCCTCGCGCCGGTCGCCGATCTCTTCCGCTCCGCGCGCGCCTTCGAGGATCGCGCCGCGTATCGTCGCCGGATTTTCGCCCCGTGGATTGTCGTCGGTGACGATCACGATGTCCGAACGCTCGCTGGCGATCCGGCCCATTTCGGCACGCTTGCCCTGGTCGCGGTCGCCGCCGGCACCGAAGACCGTGATGAGCCGACCCGAAACGTGCGGGCGCAACGCCGCGATTGCGGCTTCGAGCGCGTCGGCCGTGTGCGCATAGTCGACATAGACCGGAGCGCCCGACGGCGCGATGACTGCCCGTTCGAGCCTGCCCCGGACCGGCTGAAGCCGCGCGACGCCGTCGAACGTGGCCGCCGGATCGCCGCCGGTCGCCAACACGAGGCCCGCGGCGACGAGGGCGTTGGCAGCCTGATAGGCCCCAATCAGCGGCAGGCGAATGGTCCGCCGCTGTCCGCCATGCTCGATCGTGAGGTTCTGCCCAAGCTGGGTCGGTTCCTGAGCGAGCAGGCAGATGTCGCGACCACGCTCTCCCACCGTGAACACACGCAACCGGCGACGCTCGGCATGCTCGATCGCCTGCGCGGACCACGCGTCGGCTCCGGCCCAGACCACCACGCTCGCATCGTCCGCGACGACCTCGTCAATCAGCCGCATCTTGGCGGCGAAGTATTCCTCCATGCTCGCATGGTAATCGAGGTGGTCGCGGCTGAAATTGGTGAAGGCGGCGGCGGACACGCGCAGCCCTTCGTTGCGATACTGCGACAGGCCGTGGCTCGACGCCTCGTAGGCGACATGGCTGACGCCTTCGCGCGCCAGCCCGCTCATGTTCGACAGGAACGTGACGATATCGGGCGTGGTCAGCCCGGTCGAGATGCTCTCGTCCGAAGTGGTCACGCCCAGCGTACCGATCGACGCCGCGCGTTCGCCCGCCATGCGCCAGAGCTGGCGGGTCATTTCGACGGTAGAGGTCTTGCCGTTCGTGCCGGTGACAGCGACGATCGTGGGCGGAACGGGCGCGAAGAACTGCGCCGCGAGCCGGGCGAAAGCACGCCGCGGCTCGGCATCGGCGATATGGACCGCGCCGTCGACGGCGACTTCGGGCCGCGCGACGATCGCGATCGCTCCGGCGGCGATGGCGGCCGGTACGAAGTCCTCGCCGTTGAAGGCGGCACCGCGAAACGCGCCGAACACGGTGCCCGACGCGACCTTGCGATGATCGATGGCGAAGCCGGTCACCCGAAGCTCAGGATCGCCTTCGAACGAAATGCCCGCGGCATCGGCCAGCTTGCGCAGTCTCAATGGTCGGCTCCGCCCACGAGAGGTCGAAGATCGCTGATGTCGACATCGCGCGAGGCGTCGGGACGCACGCCGAGCAGCGGCCCGATCCGGGGGACCAAGTTGCGGACGATCGGCGCCGCGTTCCAGGCCGCGGTGCGCTGAAACGAACTGGCGGTCGTGCCCTTGGGCTCGTCGAGCATGATGATCACGGTGTAGCGCGGGCGGTCCATCGGAAAGACCGCGGCGAAGGTCGAGACAAGTGTGCTGCGCTGATAGCCGCCCGCGCCCGGCTTTTCCGCCGAGCCGGTCTTGCCACCGACCCGATAACCCGGAGCATCGGCATTGCGGCCCGTTCCGAAGACCGAAATCATCCGCAGCAACTGGCGCATTCGGGCGCTGGTCGATGCCTTGAACACGCGCCGTCCGCGCGGTGCCTCGCCCGCTTCGAGCTTGTGCATCGTTGCCGGGCGCCAGACGCCGCCGTTCACCAGCGCGGCATAGGCGCTGGCGAGGTGCAGCGGAGTGACCGCGATGCCGTGGCCGTAACCCACCGTCATCGTCCTGATCCGCGGCCAGTCGTCGCCCGGCCAGATCGGGAAGCCGCGCGCGGGCAGCTCGATGTAGGGCCGCTCGTTCATGCCGAGATCGACCATGGTCTGCCGCATGCGCTCCGAGCCGAGCTCGTCGGCGATGCGCGCGGTGACCGTGTTGGACGAATGGATCAGCATTTCGGGCACGTTGAGCGATGGGCCCAGCGGATGGCTGTCCTTGATCGTGAAGCCGCCGATGGGCACCGGCTCGGCATTGTAGCGCTTGCCGAAGTCGCGCACCACGCCCGCGTCGATCGCCGCGGCGATGGTGATCGGCTTGAAGGTCGACCCGAGTTCGTAGACCTGGTTGGTTACCCGGTTGAACATGTACGATTCGCCCTCGGCGTCGATCTTGTTCGGGTTGAATTCGGGCAGCGAAGCGAGCGCCATCACCTCGCCGGTGTCGACGTCGAGCACGATACCGGCGGCACCCAGGGCATTGGTGGCGAGCATGCCGCGGCGCAGTTCATCCTCGAGCGCGCCCTGCACGCGCAGATCGATCGACAGGGCGACCGGTTCGCCGCGCAGCGCCGGATCCTTGAGGCGCTCGTCGAGCACCTGTTCCATGCCGACCTGGCCGTTGCCCATCGCATCGACATACCCGAGCACGTGCGCGCCCATCGACCCTTGCGGATAATGCCGATCGGCCTCGCGCGGCATCTCCAGCGCGAGTTCGCCGATCGCCTGCACGCGATTGGCGTCTTCGGGCAGGACCCGGCGGCGCAAGTAGGTGGGCTTTCCCGCGACGAGCGTTTCGAGCAGCTGCTCGCGGTCGAGATCGGGGAAGATCGCCGCCAGTTCGTCGGCCACCTGCCCGGCGCTCTTGACCAGCGGCGTTTCGCCCTCGCCCAGCGCGTCAGGATTGTACCACAGGGCATAGGCGGGAAAGGCGCGCGCGAGCGGGACGCCATTGCGGTCGGTTATTTCGCCGCGCGGGGGAAGCAGCGCCTGTTCGAGCGAAGTAATCGTTGTGACCCGGTCGCTCACCCCGAGGAACGCCAGCCGCACCATCGCGACGAGCGCGATGGCGACGAACAGCATGGCAAGCCACAACGCCCGCCAGCGCGCGATCGTGAGAGAGCGCTGGCGGTTGGTCATGAGGTTGACGCGCCCGGTCGACACAGCGGTCCTGACGCTGAGCGCGGTCATTCGGAGACCTCGGCCAGCGCCGTGCCGAGATGCGCACCGCCCGACAACCGCTCCGCCAGCGACCGGGGCGCGGCGAGTTCCTCTCGCCCGGAGGATTCCTCCTCGTCGGCCTCAGCAGGCCTTCCGGTGATCGGCGAGACCATCGCGGGGAAGCCCGATTCCTCAGGCGCCGGTGCGCGCGCAACGCGAATGGGCGTGGGTGCGCCCAGGCCGCGCGGCAGTCCGAGCGAGGCGAGCTGCCGCTCGTTGTCGAGGTACTGGTCGGCGCGCGGCGCCTGGTAGCCGAATTCGACCCGGTTCCAGTCGGCGAGCTGCTGCTGGTTCGCGCGGGTTTCGAATTCGGTCTCGAGCATGAGCTTCTCGCGCTCGAGCGAAACGATCTGGCGCTCGGCCAGGCGGACCTCGCTCTTGACCGCATTGACGCGGAACGTGAGCACGACGAAACCCGCGATGCACGCACCGAGCACGACGGCCCAGCCGATCTGGCGAAGGCGGCTGCCGGCGATCATCATGCCGCCTCCCGCGCGGGCGCGGCGGTGCGCAGCGCGTGGCGCAAAGTGGCCGAGCGAGCGCGCGGATTGCGCGCGGTCTCGGCATCGGACGGACGGATCGCCTTCGACACTTTCGTGAAGATCGCGGGGGCGCTATCGGCCAGCGGCAGATGGCGCGAACCGCCCGTGCTGGCCGAAGCGTCGCGCAGGAAGCGCTTGACGATCCGATCCTCGAGGCTGTGGAAGCTGACCACCGCGAGCCGGCCGCCTTCGCGCAGCAGCGCTTCGGAGGCCGAGAGCCCGCTCTCCAACTCGTCGAGTTCGGCGTTCACATGGATGCGGATCGCCTGGAAGCTGCGCGTCGCCGGATCCTTCGGCGCGCCGGGGCGGTAGCCGAGCGCCTTGCGCACCACGTGCGCGAGGTCGCCGGTGGTTTCGAGCGGGCGCGCGGCGACGATCGCGCGGGCGACCCGGCGCGACTGACGCTCTTCGCCGTAGCGATAAAGCACATCGGCGATCTCGGCTTCGTCGGCCTCGTTGACGAAGTCGGCGGCGTTGGGGCGGGTGCGGCCCATGGTCATGTCGAGCGGTCCGTCGGCCGAGAAGGCAAAGCCGCGCTCGGCCTGGTCGAGCTGCATCGAGGAAACGCCGATGTCCATCGCGACGCCGTCGACCTGGGCGACGCCCGCCTCGGCCATCGCCTCGACCATTTCGGAGAAGCGGCGCGGGTGGAGCACAAGGCGCGGAGGCTGCTCGGCGGTCTCGGGCCATTCGCGGCCCGCGGCGATCGCGTCGGGGTCGCGGTCGAAGGCGTGGACGGTCGCGCCCGCGTCGAGCAATGCACGGGTGTAGCCGCCGGCGCCGAACGTGGCGTCGACGATCACGTCGCCCGGCTGCGGCGCCAGAGCGGCGACAACCTCGTCGAGCAGCACGGGGACGTGCCGGGCTTCAGCCGCGCCGGTCACTTGCGCTTCGCCTTGGCCTGGTGCTCGGCGACGAAATCGGCGCAGGCTTCCTTGGCGCCTGCCCAGTCGTCGTTCATCCGCGCGAGTTCGGCGGGATTCCAGATCGTGAAGAAGCGGCCGAGCCCGTGGAAATAGAGCTGGTCGTCGATCTTGCCCAAGCGGACGAGGTGCGGCGGCATGATGAAGCGGCCGCTGTCGTCGAACGGGACGCGCGAATAGCCGAAGAGCTGCGCCGCGCGCACGTCGCGGTCGAAATCCTGCTGGCGCTTCCAGGCGAGGTCTTCCTCGCGGTCGAGCTGGGCCTCGAGCTCGTCGTGGCGCGAGAGGCCGAAGCCGACGAGGCAGTCGAGCTTGGGGTGACGATCGACGCACAGCGTGCGGCCGTCGCTCGATTCCTTGACGAGGTTGCGGAAGGCGGGCGGCAGGACATAGCGCCCCTTTTCGCCGAGCAGCGAAAAGGCCTGGCCGCTAAATCCTGTGAAGTTCTGCGCCTCCGGCACCTGGCCCTGCCCCTATCGCCCCAGCGATTGCTCTTCCGGACAGACCTTCCCCGCCGCCGCAATCGCGCGAGCGAAAGCGGCTTACCCCGGCGAATCGGGGCACGGCACGAGACGACCTGTCCGATGGAAGGCATTTGTAATCCGGGCGATGCCGGGAAGAAAGGGAAAATTAGGGGATTACAGGGGATTGAGCATTAAGTTACTGTTTATTCATTATAAATTTCTACAGCGCCCTGGATTCTGCCTTGCCCGTGAATCCTGCCATTCTGAGAGCTGGCGGACGCCAGCCGGCTGTCGCCAGCCTTCCGATCCCGTGAAATCCCCGATCCGGCCGGAGCGGCTCAGATATCGTCTGCAAAGGCGCTCTCGACCAGCCATTCGAGGGCTTCGGGCCGCATGCGGCGATCCTCCTCCCCGCCCTCCTCGAACAGCGCGGCATCGGCGATCACGGTCACTTCCCCTTCGCCGACGGAGCACCGGGCGAAGACCCGTTCGTAGGCGATCCAGCAATCCTCCTGGGTGGTCGGCGCGCCCGCGACAGGATGGAGCGTCCCCGAGAGGTTGACCGGGAGCGGCGCGAGGTCGGTCGCGATCGTGCGCTCGCCCGCACCCTGAGCGGGATCGAAGCGCATCTCCAACCCCCACCGTGCGAGGATCGGCGAGAGGAGCGCTACATCCTGCGGCCTGCGCCGGTCGCCGATGGGGAAGCGCGATTCGACCGTGAGCAGCGGATCGGCGAACACGAGCGCCCGCCCGCCGGCCCGCACCCAATCGTCGAGCGCCACGTTCTCCGCCGGAGAAAGGGCGCGTGGCTGGGCCAGCAGCAGGTATTCGAAGTCGGCGAGACTGGGGTCACCGCCTTGCTCGGGCGCGGCGAGCGTGTCGAGCGGCATGAGGTCGAACCGCCGCTCGAGTTCGCCCCGCGCCCATCCGGTGCGCGTCTGCCCGCTGAGCATCTCGGACATCTCGCCCGCTTCGGCCCAGTAGATCGGGAGGGTCGTGAACAGGCCGAGGGTGGGCTTGGCCCGCCCGCCGCCCGCAAGCGCCCAGGCGGCGAGCGCCGCGATCGCCACGAGCGCACCGCCGACGATCAGGCGCCTATTGCGTATCGAGGCCATCGACCTGCCCGGTCACCGCCGGTGGCGCAGCGGTCGGCGTGGGGGTCGGGCTGGCCGGAAGCTCGGGCACGACCCCGGCATCGGCAAGCGGATCGTTCTGCTGGACTTGCGAGGGGCTGGGCGCCACGGTCGCTGCCGCGTCGGGCACGCTGTTGGCCTCGGCCCGGTTCGCACGCTCCATGATCACGTTGGCGAGAGCGACCATCAGGACGATGGCGACGATGCCCGACAGGCCCACTTGCAACCGATAGAGCGATTCCGACCGGCGGCCGGTCAGTTCCATGCCCGGTGGGTCCGCGCGGTTGCCGCGGCGGCCGCCGATCAGGTCGGTGATGCTGCGCATGCTTCTGCCTACGCGCCGGGCCCCGCGCGCGTCAATCGCGTTCGAGCCATTCGAACGGCGGCAAGCCCTTCGATTCCAGCCATTCGCGGTCATAGAGCGTCGAGAGATAGCGGAAGCCGGTGTCGCACAGGATCGTCGCCACGCGCGATCCCTTGCCGAGCTGCCGCCCCAGCGCGATAGCACCGGCGACGTTTATGCCGGACGACAGGCCGAGGCACAGCCCTTCCTCGCGCAGTAGCCGCGCGACCCATTCGAGACCTTCCTGATCCGACACCCGGAATTGCGTATCGATCGGCGCGCCTTCGAGGTTGCCGGTGATCCGGCCCTGCCCGATACCCTCGGCGACCGAGCTGCCTTCGGCCTTGAGCTCGCCGTGGGCGTAGTATTCGTAAAGCGCTGCGCCGTGCGGATCGGTGAGCGCGATGGTGATCTTCTCGTCGCGTTCCTTGAGGCCCATGCCGACGCCTGCGATCGTGCCCCCGGTGCCCGCGGCGCAGGTGAAGCCGTCGATGCGGCCGTCCATCTGCTCCCACAGCTCGGCGGCGGTGCCTTCGATGTGCGCCTTGCGATTGGCGGTGTTGTCGAACTGGTTGGCCCAGATCGCGCCCTCCGTCTCCTCCGCCAGACGGCGGCTGGTGTGCACGAAGTGGTTGCAGTCCGAATATTTGGTCGGCGGCACCAGGACGAGTTCCGCGCCGAGGGCGCGCAGGGTCGCCATCTTTTCGGCGCTCTGGTTGTCAGGCATGACGATGATCGTGCGGTAGCCGAGCGCATTGGCGACGAGCGCGATGCCGATCCCGGTGTTGCCCGCCGTGCCTTCGACCACGCAGCCGCCGGGCTTCAGTTCGCCGCGCGCCTCGGCATCGCGGATGATGCCGAGCGCCGCGCGATCTTTCACGCTGGCGCCGGGATTGGCGAACTCGCACTTGCCCCAGATCTCGCAATCGGCAGCCTCGCTCGGCCCCTTGAGCAGGACGAGCGGGGTGTTGCCGATGAGGTCGAGGGTATCGGTGAGGGCGGCAGGTGCTGTCATGGTGGGGGAGCTAGGCCGTCGCCCGGCCGGGCGCAACGCAGATGCGGTTTCGGTGCGCGAACCCAGCCTTGCCGATCTGTCGTGCCGGTCAGTCTTCCTGGGCGATCGTGACCTTGAGGCCATCGAGATCGGCGGTGAACGGGATCTGGCATCCCAGCCGCGAGTTCTCGTCGCGGTGGTCGCTCGATTCGAGCAGGTCGTCCTCGTCCTCGCCGATGGCGGGCAGGCGGTCCTTGAAGGCCGGATCGACGTGGACATGGCAGGTCGCGCAGGAGCAGCAGCCACCGCACAGCGCCAGCAGCTCGTCGAAGCCGTTGTCGCGGATCGCCTCCATCACGGTCAGCCCGTCGGCCACGTCGACCGGCGTTTCTTCCCCACTGCGGTTGACCACGATCAGCTTGGGCATTGCGGACACTTCCCTTATGGCTCTGCGACACGACACGGGCCGCGTTTCGCGCGCCTGTAAGGCAATCGGACGAGCGAAGGCAAGCGGACGCGATGGGATTGACGGGCGAGCAGTTGCGCGAAGGGATCGATGCGGTCGCCGCGCGCGAACCGAAGGTCGCCGAGGCGGTGGAACGGGTCGGCTACCCCGAGCCGCGCATCCGCCCCACGGGATACCAGACCCTGCTGCGCGCGATCGTCGGCCAGCAGGTCTCGGTCGCCGCGGCATCGAGCATGTGGGCAAAGCTGGAGGCCGAACTGGGCCCCGACATCCCCGCCGCCGATCTGCTGGCGCGCGATTTCGACACGCTGCGAGCCTGCGGGCTGTCGCGCCAGAAGCAGGGCTACGCGCGCAGCCTGTGCGAGCTGGTCGACGCCGGTTCGATCGACTTCGACGCCCTTCCCGCCGACGACGAGCAAGCGATCGCCGAGCTCACGCAGATCAAGGGCATCGGCCGCTGGACCGCTGAAGTCTACCTGCTGTTCGCCGAAGGGCGCCCGGACATCTGGCCCGCGGGCGACCTCGCAGTCCAGGCCGGGATCGGCAAGATCCTCGGGCTGGAGGAACGCCCGTCGGAAAAGGCCACCCGCGCACTGGCCGAGCACTGGCGCCCGCATCGCGGCGCGGTCGCGATCCTGACCTGGCACAGCTACAACAACCCCGCGCTCTAGGGCCGGCCCGACAGATAAATTTCGAACTTCACCCGGAGCGAAACTTGATGTAAAGCATGCTTGTCAAAAATGGTGGGAGACTTGACATGAACTATTCGCTTACACGCTTTCTGGCCGCCTGCTCGCTCACGACCCTGGCGCTCACCTCGACATCGGCGGCGCTCGCCGATCACCATTCGGAGAATACCCAAAGCATGACCAAGCCGGCCGCAGCCGCACCGCTGATCCCGCGCGAGGACCTGTTCGGAAATCCGACGCGCGCGTCGGGCCAGATCAGCCCCGATGGCAAGTGGTTGAGCTGGCGCGCGCCGAAGGACGGCGTGATGAACGTGTGGATCGCGCCCGTCTCCGACCCGTCGGCCGCCAAGGCGATGACCGGCGCGACCGAGCGGCCGATTCCGCAGTATTTCTGGGCGCCCGACAGCAAGAGCGTGCTCTACGTCCAGGACAAGGGCGGCGACGAGAACTATCTGCTTTACGGCGTCGACGTTACCACCGGCAAGGAGACCACCCTCACCCCGTTCGAAAACACCCGCGTGCAGCTCGTCGGGATGTCGGAAACGGTGCGCGACAAGGTTCTGGTCGGGGTCAACAACCGCGATCCGCGCTATCACGACGTGCACATGCTCGACCTCAACACCGGCGAACTGACGCTGGTGCAACAGAACGACGGCTACGCCGGGTTCCTCGCCGACGACAACCTCGACCTCAGGATGGCGATACGTCCGAACGCAGCGGGCGGAATGGACTTCTTCCCGATCGTGGAGGGCGAGATCGCGGCCGAACCGACCGCCAGCACCGGGCTCGAGGATTCGCTCACCACCCAGCCCGCGGGCTTCACCACCGACGGCAAGACGATGTACTGGATCGACAGCCGGGGCCGGAACACCGCCGCGCTGATCGCGCAGGACGTCGCGACTGGCGAAACCACGGTGATCGCGGAAAACGACAAGGCGGACATCGGGGGCGCGATGCAGAACCCCAAGACCGGCGAGATCGAAGCCTACAGCTTCACCTACCTCACCACCGAGTGGACCGCGATCGACCCCGAGATCAAGGCATCGCTCGACTGGCTCGACGAGCGCCTCGAAGGCGAATTCGGCGTTCAGTCGCGCACGGAGGACGACAGCAAGTGGGTCGTGTGGAACGACCCACTGACCGCGCCCAACAAGACCTACATCTACGATCGCGATGCCGGCGCGCTGACCGAATTCTACACCGCGCGCCCTGAACTCGCAGGCGCCCCGCTGCAGGCGATGCACCCGCTCGAGCTCAAGTCGCGCGACGGGCTGACGCTGCCTTCGTACCTGACCCTCCCGCCGGGCTCCGACCCCGACGGCGATGGTGTTCCGAGCGCGGCGGTGCCGATGGTTCTCGTCGTCCACGGCGGCCCCTGGGCGCGCGACGGATATGGCTTCAATGCCTATCACCAGTGGCTTGCAAATCGCGGCTACGCCGTGCTGAGCGTCAACTTCCGCGGCTCGACCGGATTCGGCAAGGACTTCATCTCCGCGGGCGACCTGCAATGGGGTCGCAAGATGCACGACGACCTGATCGACGCCACCGACTGGGCGATCTCCGAAGGGATCACCGCGCCCGACAAGGTCGCGATCATGGGCGGATCCTACGGTGGCTATGCCACGCTCGCGGGCCTCACCTTCACGCCGGAGAAATTCGCCTGCGGGGTCGATATCGTGGGCCCGTCGAACCTCGAGACGTTGCTCGAGACCATCCCGCCCTACTGGGCGCCGATCATTGCGCAGTTCCACCAACGGATGGGCGACCCGAACACGCCCGAAGGCCTGGCCATGCTCAAGGAGCGCAGCCCGCTCTATTCGGCGGACAAGATCGTCAAGCCGCTGCTGATCGGCCAGGGCGCCAACGATCCGCGGGTCAAGCAGGCCGAAAGCGACCAGATCGTCGCTGCGATGAAGGCGGACGACATCCCGGTCACTT
Organism: uncultured Altererythrobacter sp.; assembly: GCA_946885545.1. The sequence continues at coordinate 2,288 of CAMPGP010000023.1, read as the reverse complement.
ATGTGCTGTTCCCCGACGAGGGGCACGGGTTCGCCACACCGGCGAACAACATCGCTTTCAACGCGGTGACCGAGAACTTCCTCGCCACCTGTCTCGGCGGCCGCGCCGAACCGATCGGCGACACCGTGAGCAGCTCGTCGGCGCAAATCGTCGAAGGGGCGGAGCACGTGAAGGGGCTCGAAGCGGCTCTCGGCAGCTGACGCTTACGTAAAGCGCTGGCAAAGCAGGCCGCGCGGGGGTAATCCTCCGCGCGGCTTGTTTTTGGGAGAGGGACGGACGTGGCCGAACGCAAGGCGATCTTCATCACCGGCGGCGGGTCGGGCATCGGGCGGGCGATCGCGCAGCTGTTCGGCGAGCGCGGCTGGTTCGTGGGCGTAGGCGACATCGATGCCGCGGGGATGCAGCAAACGCTCGCCGGGATCGGCCATGGCTTCACCTATTCGCACAAGTTCGACGTGCGCGACCGCGCCGGCTGGGATACTGCGCTGGCATCGTTCGCGACCGCGGCGGGCGGGCGAGGCGTGCCACGTCGCCGGACTGCCGGCATTCCGCTCGGCGGATCCCTGTCGGACAACTCCACCGAAGAGATCGACCGCTGCATCGACATCAACCTCAAGGGCGTGATCTACGGCGCGCAGGCCGCGTTGCCATGGCTGAAGAAATCCGCGCCGGGCAGCTGCCTGCTCAACACCGCGAGCGCGGCGGGAATCTACGGCACCAGCGGCGCTTCGGTCTATTCGGCGACCAAGTTCGGCGTGCGCGGGATGACCGAGGCACTCGACGCCGAATGGGCCGAATTCGGGATCAAGGTCCGCAGCCTGTGCCCCGGCTTCATCGACACTCCACTGCTCGAACATGCCCCCAACCAGCAGAGCAACGAGGCGATCCGCGACCGGGTGAAGGCCGCGGGGCTGGAGATCACCCCGGTCGGCGACGTCGCGCAGGCCGCATGGGACGCGGTTCATGGGGAGCGCCTGCATACGCTGGTCGGCCAGACCGCGCGCCGCCTCGCCTTCGCCTCGCGCTGGCTGCCGGGCCGCGTGCGCAAGATGGCGCGCAACACCTCGCGGCCGCTGGGGCGATAGTCAGACCAGCGCGTCGATCGCCGTCGCCATGTCGGCGTCGCGCCGCGACAGCCCGTCGGCGTCGTGGGTGGTGAGCGTGATTTCGACCCGGTTGTAGACGTTGAACCACTCCGGGTGGTGGTCGGCCTTGTCGGCGAGCAGCGCGACGCGGGTCATGAAGCCGAACGCTTCGTTGAAATCGGCGAACTTGAACGTCCGCTCTATCGCCGCGCCCTCGCGCGCAAGCGACCAGTCGGGGTGCGCGCGCAGCAGGTCTTCGCGTTCGGAATCGGTGAGCCGGGCAACGGCCATTTCGTGTCTCCTTGTTCCGCTGGGCGCTTTCGCTTAGTCGGCCATGCCATGCAAGCGCACCTCGCCGCGACCGACATTGCCTGCCGGCGCGGCGACCGGGTGCTGTTCCGCGGCGTCTCGCTGGCGCTCGGGCCGGGCGAGGCGTGCCACGTCGCGGGGCCAAACGGGATCGGCAAGACGAGCCTGATCCGTATCCTCGCCGGACTGTTGAGGCCGTTCACCGGATCGGTCGAACGGAACGGTGCGATCGGCCTGCTCGACGAACGCCACGCGCTCGACCCGCAGCTGCCGCTCGGCCGGGCGCTGGCATTCTGGGCCCGGCTCGACGGTTCGGAGATCGACGAGCATGCCGAGCGCCTCGGCCTCGCCGATCTCGCCGACGTGCCGGTGCGCTATCTTTCGACGGGCCAGACCAAGCGCGCCGCGCTCGCCCGGCTGCTGGCGCAGCGCGCGCCGGTGTGGCTGCTCGACGAGCCGCTGAACGGGCTCGACACCGCCGGGATCGTGCTGGTCGAGACGCTGCTGGCGGAACATCGCGCGAGCGGCGGGCTGTGCATCGTGGCCTCCCACCAGCCGATCGCGCTTGTCGACGCCTCGCGGATCGAGATCGCGCGAGCCGCGCGGCGGGTTGAGACAACGAGACAAATGTCGAGCGTCGGGATGGTTCCGCCCGCGCCCGGAACCACCGCCCGTCCCGCGCGCTGACTCCCGGCGAAAACAGGAGTCATACGCACATGGCCGCACGCGCCTATTGGCAGGGGCAGATCCGCCTCGCGCTCGTGTCGATCCCGGTCGAGGTCTATGCCGCGACCAAGTCCGGCGCGACGATCAGCTTCCACCAGATCCACGAGCCGAGCGGCAAGCGGATCAACTACGAGAAGGTCGTCCAGGGCATCGGCCCGGTCGACCGCG
>CAMPGP010000022.1 GCA_946885545.1 uncultured Altererythrobacter sp. | reverse complement strand
AACGACGTCTACGTCCTGCCCAAGCACCTCGACGAGAAGGTCGCCGCGCTCCACCTCGACAAGCTCGGCGTCACGCTGACCCAGCTGAGCAAGAAGCAGGCCGACTACATCGGCGTGCCGCAGGCCGGGCCGTTCAAGCCGGACCACTATCGCTACTGATCGCGGGCGAGCCTCCGCCGCTGCGGGGGCTCGCCGCATCGGGGTGTAGTGGCCCGATTGCCGTTGCATCCTCGGCGCTTGCCGCATAGCTGGCGGGCATGGACCTTTCCCCCACCGCGCTGGCGCTGATCGGGCTGCTGCTCGCCGCCTGGACCGTGGGCGCCGCGTGGCTGATGATCGCCGCGTCGGCCAGGGCAAAGGGCGCGGAGGCGAGCCGAAGGGCGGCGCGCCGCATGGCGCGGATGATCGACGAAGCACCCGCGATCCCGCTGCTCGTCCGCGCTGACATGCGGATCGAGGCGTCCGATCGACTCGCGGGCTGGCTGGGCCTCCGAAAGCTGCCGCCGTACCTCAGCGAACTGACCGGAACCAAGGGCGAGGGCCTGTCGGACGCGCAACTCGCAGCGCTGACTGAAAACGTGCGCCGCACGCAGAAGACCGCCGCGCCGTTCCGGATGGCGTTGACCCCTCCGGGTTCTCAACGCAGCCTCGCTCTGCGCGGCACTCTGGCCGATCCGCAGGTTTCGCCCGGAGGCGCCGCGCTGGTCTGGGTGTTCGATTTCAGCGAGAGCGAGAGCGAACTCGCGAGGCTGCGCGAAGACGCTGCGCGGGCGCAGGGCGATTTTGCCGCGCTCGTCGGCCTGATCGAGGCGGCACCAATGCCGATGTGGTTCCGGGGGCCCGACGCGCGGCTCCGGCTCGTCAATGCCGCCTACGTCGAAGCCGTCGGAGCCGCGAGCGCTGCCGACGCGGTCGATCGCCAGCTCGACCTCGTCGAAACCGTGGACGGATTGACCGCCGCGCAGATCGCGATGCAGTCGGCGGAGCGCAACATGCCGGTCGAGCGCATCGTGGCGGCGACGGTCGCGGGCGAACGGAGATCCTTGCGGGTTAGCGACCTCCCGTTGGGTCGGGAAGGTGTCGCGGGATACGCGATCGATATCGAGGACATGGAAGAGCTGGCGCGCGAGTTCCGCGCCTTCCGCGAGGCGCAGCGTTCGGTACTTGACCAGCTCTCGGTCGGCGTCGCGCAGTTCGACGCACGCCGCCGGCTCACCTTCGCCAACCAGCCGTTTCGGCGCATCTTCGGGGTTACTCCCGGATCGGTGGCAGCGGGGCTCGATTTCGAGCGCTTCCTCAACGATGCACGCGACGCAGGCAAGACTCCCGAGGTGCGCGACTTCCCCGACTGGCGGCGCGAGCACGTCGAATGGTTCAACGCGGGGGCGCCGCTCGAGGAAGCCTGGCCGCTCGCCGACAAGACGCACTTGCGCATGGTCGCGAACCCGATGCCCGATGGCGGCCTGGTTCTGGTGGCGGATGATCGGACCGAGCAGCTCGCGCTGTCCGCCATGCGCGATACTCTGCTCCGGACCCGGACCGCCACGTTCGACAGCCTGTTCGAGGCCCTCGCCGTCTTCGCACCGGACGGCCGTCTGCAGCTGTGGAACCGCAGTTTTGCAGGCACCTGGGGTCTCGATCCGGAGTTGATGGAGGGCCATCCGCTGGCCGACGAGCTGCTGGCCGCCCTCGCACCAAACCTAGCGAAACCCGCGCAGGCGAAGTCGGTCGGCGAAGTGATCCGCGCGGCGACGCTCGACCGCAAGGAACAGGGAAGCCGTATCCAGCTTGCCGATGGCCGTACGCTGGAATTCGCGGGCGTGCCGCTTCCCGACGGCAACGGCTTGCTGACCGTGCTCGACATCACCGATTCGCAGAAGGCCGAAGAGGCGCTGCGCGAACGCAACATGGCGCTGGAGGAAGCGGACCAGGTCAAGACGCGCTTCCTTGCCAACATGTCCTACGAATTCCGCACGCCGCTTACCTCCATCGGCGGATTTGCCGAACTGCTCGAGAGCGGCGCTGCGGGCGAGCTTTCCGACCAGGGAAAAGACTACGTCCGTGCGATCCTCGATTCGGTCGTGCGCCTGAGCGATCAGGTCGAGAACGTGCTCGACCTCTCGCAGAGCGAAGCGGGTCTCCTGCCGATCGCGAAGGAATCGATCGCGCTGATGCCGTTCGTCACCCGCGTCGTGCGCGAGCGGGAAGACGCGATCCGCAATGGCGGCCTCAGCCTCGATCTGCGCGGAAGTTCGGTGGGCAAGGTTCAGGCGGACCCGCGCCAGCTAGGCCGCGCGGTGGGGCACCTGCTCGACAACGCCATCGCGGCGACGGGGACGGGCGGAAAGATACTCGTCGACCTGTCGAAGCGACCCGACGGTGCGCGCATTGTCGTATCCGACAATGGCCGCGGGATGAGCGCCAAGGAACTTTCCCATGCGCTCGACGGGTTGCGCACGACACAGGACGGCAACGGCCTCGTTCGTCGCCAGGGCCTTGGTATTCCGCTCGCGCGCCAACTCGTGGAGGCGCAGGGCGGCACGCTGGAAATCCTCTCGCGCAAGGGCGCGGGCACATCGGCGACGATACACCTGCCATGAAGGTCGATCTGTCCGATCTCGCCGCGATGGATGCGTTCGGCGCGCGGATCGCTGCCCGGCTGCGCGCGGATGATGTGGTCGCGCTCTCGGGCGGGCTCGGCGCAGGCAAGACCACGCTGGCGCGCGCGATCATCGCAGCGCTTGGGCACGAAGGGGAGGTGCCGTCGCCGACCTTCACCATCGTCGAGACTTACGAGGCACTCGACCCGCCGCTCGTCCATGCCGATTTCTATCGGCTCGAGCGGCCGGAGGAGGCGGCGGAGATCGGTCTGGACGATTATCGCGACGGCGCGGTGCTCATCGCCGAATGGCCGGAGAAGGCGGGCGGCTTCGCGCATGAGGCGGGCTGCCTCGCAATCGCGCTGGAAATTGTGGGGCAGGGGCGGATTGCGATTGTCGAGGCGGGGCCGGATTGGCTAACCCGCCTGCCATGAACGACCTGCCAGCCGGCCTGACCCAGTTCCTCCACACTGCCGAATGGGGAGGCGCTGTGGTCGATCCGATCCCCGGCGATGCCTCGTTCCGCCGCTATTTCCGCATCCGCGATGGCGAGCGCAAGGCCATGCTTATGCATGCGCCCCCGCCGCACGAGGATCCCAGGCCCTTCCTCGACGTCGCGCACTGGCTCGCCGCGCACGGGCACCGCGCGCCGCACATCCTTGCCGAGGACGCGCAGGAAGGGTGGATCCTGCTGGAGGATTTCGGGATGGACCGCATGCGCGACTGGCTCGACGAGAACCCAGAGGGCGAAGCAAATGCCTACGCCGCGGCGATCGATGCGCTGGCCGAGCTGCACCGCGTGCCGCCGGGGCCGTTCGATCCCTACGACATGGCGACCTACCGGCGCGAAGCGGCGTTGCTGACCGAGTGGTATTGCCCGGCGATGGAGCTGGATGTCGATGCCGGGGCCTACCTGGCCGCATGGGATGAGGCGTTGGCGCCGCTGCTCGAACGCCAGAAGCCCGGCGTCACGGTGCTCCGCGACTATCATGCGGAGAACATCATGCTGCTCGGCCCCGCGCCCGACGGGAGCGGCGCACAGGGCCTGATCGATTTCCAGGATGCGCTCGTCGGACATCCCGCCTACGACGTGGTATCGTTGCTGCAGGATGCCCGGCGCGACGTCTCGCCGGAACTCGAACGCACGATGCTGGACCGCTATGTCGCCTCCGCCGCGCCGGGCGACCATTTCGAAGCCGACTACGCGCGTCTCGGCGCGCAGCGGAACGCCAAGATCGTCGGCATCTTCACCCGCCTGTGGAAGCGCGACGGCAAGCAACGCTACCTCGCGATGATTCCGCGCGTGTGGGAGGCGATGGAGCGCGATCTCGAACATCCCGCGCTCGCGCCGGTGGCGCGCTGGTTCGACGGCAACATCCCGCGCAACATTCGCGACAATTTCGGCGGGGAAATCCAGTGACCGCTCTCGCGTCCGACACCGCGATGGTCATGGCGGCGGGACTGGGCAAGCGCATGCGGCCGCTGACCGCGAGCCAGCCCAAACCGATGGTGCGCGTCGCGGGCAAACCGTTGATCGATCATGCGCTCGACCGGCTGGCCGAGGCGGGGGTGACCAAGGCGGTGGTCAACGTCCACTACCTCGCCGACGCGCTGGAGGCGCACCTGAAGGCGCGCAAGGCGCCGACGGTCGCGATTTCGGACGAGCGCGAACTGCTGCTCGAGACCGGCGGGGGGATGGCGAAGGCGCTGCCGCATCTGCCCGACCCGTTCTTCTGCCTCAACGCCGACAACATCTGGCTCGACGGCCCGCGCGACGCCTTTGCCGATCTCTCGGCGCGCTGGAACCCGGATGAGATGGATGCGCTATTGCTCGTCGTGCCGCATGCGCGGGCGAGCAATTTTCGGGGGCAGGGCGATTTTCATATGGACCCGCACGGGCGGCTGAAGCGGCGCCTGCCGGGGCGGGTGGCGCCGTTCATCTACACCGGCATCCAGATCGTTTCCCACCGCCTGCTGCGCGACGCGCCCGAGGGGCCGTTCGGCACGATGTTGCTGTGGGAGCGGGCGATCGCGGAAGGGCGGCTGTTCGGCGCCAACTTCACCGGGCAATGGTTCGAGGTCGGCACGCCTGAGGCAATCGCGCCGACCGAAGAAGCGCTGCAAAGTGGCTGAACGAAGCGGACCGAACGTCTATTCGATTGCCGCGCACCGCGGCTTCGCCGATGCGCTGGTGGCGGGCCTCGAACCGCGCTACGCCGAGCCCGAGATCGGCCTCGCGCGCCTGACGCTGCTGTTGCCGAGCACGCGTGCGGTGCGCACGGTGACCGAAGCCTTCATCCGCCATTTCGGCGCCGAGGGCCATTCGGGCATGCTGATGCCGCGCATGGCGGCGGTGGGCGATCTCGACCTCGACGAGACGCTGGGCGCGCTGCTCGATCCGCTCGGTGCGAGCGACATCCCGCCCGCGGTCGAGCCGACGCGGCGCTGGCTGACGCTGGCGGGGCTGGTCGACCGGGCAATGGCGGCGCTCGGCCGCAACCCCCGCCCAACGCCCGCCGGGCGCCTGCGGCTCGCTTACGAGATCGGCCAGACGATGGACCGCCTGTTGGTCGAAGGCGTAGCCCCCGACGACCTGTGGCGTGAGCCGGTGATGCAGGCGCTGGCCGAGGTCGCCGCGCACTGGAGCGAGAACACCAAGCTGTTCTACGCCGTCCAGCAGATGTGGCGCGCAGAGCTCGAGACGCTCGGCATGGTCGATGCGGCGACGCGGCGAAACCTGCTGTTCGCGCGCGCTGCCAAGCGCTGGCGCGAAACGCCGCCCGCGACGCCGATCGTGGCGGCGGGCGTGACCAGCGCGGCGCCGGAGCTGGCGAAGCTGCTGCGCGTTGCCGCGGACTTGCCGAACGGTGCGGTCGTGCTGCCCGATTTCGATCTCTCGCTGGCGGACGAGGTGTGGGATGAACTCGGTCGCGCGGGCAGGGGCGAAAACCCCGATGACGCGGCTTTCGCGCGCGGCGATGCGGTGACTCACCCGCAATACCACCTCAAGCTGCTGCTCAACCGCATGGGTGTGGCGCGAGAGGAAGTGCGGCCTTGGCACCGGCGCGGGATCGGCGCGGCCGAGCCGGAGCGGAGCCACGCGATCTCCAGTCTGTTCCTGCCTCCGCAGGCAAGTACGGGCTGGGTTGACCTGCCGCCCGAGAAGCGGCGCCTAGCGGGCGTGCGGATCATGGAAAGCGCCAACCCCGAGGAAGAGGCACAGGCGATCGCGTTGCTCGTCCGGCAAGCGCTGGAGGAGCCCGAGAAGCGCGTCGCGGTGGTGACGCCCGACCGCGGGCTCGCCGCGCGGGTCGCGGCGCACTTGCGGCGATGGAATATCGAGGCGGACGATTCCGCCGGGCGCCCGCTGCCGCAGACCGCGGCGGGGCGGCTTCTTCTGCTGCTGGCCGAGGTTGCGGCGGAGGATGCCGCGCCGGTGCCGCTGATGGCGCTGCTCCAGCATCCGCTAGCGGGATTGCCGTTCGGGCGTGCCGACTGGCTCGACCATGCGCGCGCGCTCGAGCTGGCGCTGCGCGGGCCGCGCCCGGCGCCGGGGTTGGCGCCGTTGCGCGAAAAGGTTGCCATGCTCGCGCAGCGTTCACGCGGGACGGGGGACTGGTGGAGCGAGGTCGAAGAGATCCTCGCGCCGCTGCTCGGCGACGAGACCAAACTACCGTTGGCGGCACAGATCGACAGGCTCGCGGCTGCGGGCGAAGCGATGTGCGGTGAGCAACTCTGGGCTCGTGAGGACGGGCGCGCGCTGTCCGCGTTCGTCGACGACTTGCGGTTGCACGCGCGCGAGGCGGACCTCGCTCTCGCGCCCGCCGACCTGCCGACCGTGCTGCGCGAAGCGATGGAGCGTGTCGCGGTCCGTCCGCCCTACGGAGTACACCCGCGCGTCGCGATCTACGGCTTGCTCGAATCGCGGATGGGTCGCGCGGACCTGGTGATTTGCGGCGGGCTCAATGAAGGTAGCTGGCCGCCGCGCCCCGCGCCCGATCCGCTGCTTGCGCCGCCGGTCCTGCGCGCGCTCGGCGTGCCGGGGGCGGACTTCCGCATCGGGTTGTCGGCGCACGATCTCGCCGGAGCGCTTGGCGCGCCGGAAGTGGTGCTCAGCCGCGCCGCGCGCGATGAAGGCGGCCCGGCGATCCCTTCGCGCTTCCTGTTGCGCGTGAAGGCGCTACTCGGCGAAAAACTGCTCGAAACGCATCGAGAGACCGCGGCAGTCGCGCTGGCGAAGGCGCTCGATGCTGCCGCGAGCGAACCGCCAGCCTATCCGCGCCCCGCGCCGCGACCGAGCGCCGGGCAGCGCGACGTGCCGATCGCGGTCACTGCACTCGATCGGCTGCTGGGCGATCCCTATCAGTTCTACGCCAGCGCGATCCTCGGCCTGCGCAGCCTCGACGCGCTCGATGCCGAACCTTCCGCGGCGTGGCAGGGAACGGCGGCACACGCGATCCTCGAACGCTGGCACATCGCGCGCAAGAACGACCCGGCGGCTGCGCTCCTGCCGATCGCCGATGCAGTGCTGGAGGAAATGAACATGCACCCGCTGATGCGCGGGCTCTGGCGACCGCGACTGGTGGCGGCGCTCGAATGGGTCGAGAGCATGATCGACGGCGATCCCGATCGCGAGGTGCTCGAAGTCGAGCAGAGCGGCGCAATGATCGTCGATGGCGTGCGCATTCACGGGCGCGCGGACCGGATCGATCGGCAGCCGGGCGGCGAACTCGCGATCGTCGACTACAAGACCGGCAAGCCGCCCGGGTGGAAGATGGTCGAGCAGGGCTTCGCGCTCCAGCTCGGCCTGATCGGGATGATGGCCCGCGCAGGCGGGATCGAGGGGGTTGCTGGCGAACCGGGCGCGTTCGAATACTGGTCACTGGCCAAGAGCCGCGATGGCGATTTCGGCTATGTCGATACGCCGCTGAAGGTGGGGCGCAAGACATCGGGCATTGAGCCGGAGCGCTTCCTTCCGCTGACCGAGGCCAAGCTGCGCGAGGCGATCGCCGATTACATCAAGGGCAGCGAGCCGTTCACCGCGCGGCTGAACCCCGACTATCCCGGCTATGCCGATTACGACCAGCTCATGCGGCTCGACGAATGGCAGGCGCGGGTGGACGACGAGGACCGCACATGAGCGGTATCGTTCATCCGCTGCACGGCAACCAGCGCGACGCGGTCGACCCGCGCGAGAGCGTGTGGCTTTCCGCCTCTGCGGGCACGGGCAAGACGCAGGTCCTGTCGGCGCGCGTCCTTCGGCTACTGCTCCAGCCCGTCACCGATCCCTCGCAGATCCTGTGCCTTACGTTCACCAAGGCGGGCGCGGCGGAAATGGCGGTGCGCGTCAACGACGTGCTCGCGCGCTGGGTGCGAATGGACGCGACGGGTCTCGCGAACGAGTTGAAGGCGATCGGCGCGCCGTTCGATCCCGCCACTCAGGCCCGCGCGCGCACCCTGTTCGCCAGCGTGCTCGACACGCCGGGTGGTGGCCTCAGGATCGATACGATCCACGCCTTCGCGCAGTGGCTGCTGGCGACCTTCCCCGAGGAAGCGCAGATCGTGCCCGGCTCGCGCCCGATGGAAGATCGCGAGCGCGAACTGCTCTCGCGCGATGTGCTCGCCGACATGCTCCTCGCCGCCGAGCGCGAGCGCGACAAGGCCACGCTCGACGCCATCGCGCAACTGAGCCGCGACAAGGGGCCGGACGGGGTGCGCTCATGGCTGATGCGCTGTGCGGGCGCGAGCGAACTGTGGTTCGGCCCTGGCGCCTGGCAACCGCCGATGCGTCCGCGCGTCAACCGGCTGCTGGGGCTGGAAGCGGATGCGCGTACGGAGGATGCGGCTGCGCTGTGTGGCGACGACGCGTTCGACACTGCTGCGCTGCGCCAGTGTCTCACCCAATACCGCCATTGGAAGGCCAAGACCGGCACCGCTGCGATCGAGGCGATCGGCGCATGGCTCGACGGCGACGGACCCTCGCGCGCGGCTGCGATCGATGCGCTGTCAGATGCGCTGTTCTTCAAGAACGGCAACCCCAAGCTGCCCAAGGACCCCGACCCGGCCTTCGCAGAAGCGAGCCAGCGGGCAGGGGCGTGTATCGCAAAGGTGCGAGAGTACCTCGGCCTCGTGGCGTTGGCGGAGAATATCGCACCGCAACTCGAACTCGGGCGTGCGTTTACGCTCAGGTGGGACGAAGCCAAGCAGCGCGAGGGGCTGGTCGATTTCGACGACCAGATCCGCCGCGCCGCCGAACTACTCGGCCGATCGGACATGGCGGCGTGGATTCGCTACAAGCTCGACCGGCGTTTCGATCACGTGCTGATCGACGAGGCGCAAGACACCAACGCCGCGCAGTGGGCGATCGTGTTCGCTCTGATCGACGACTTCTTCGCGGGCGAGGGCGCGCACGACGACAAGCTGCGCACGATCTTCACGGTGGGCGACTACAAGCAGGCGATCTTCCGCTTCCAGGGCACCAGCCCGGAGAATTTCGAAGCGGCGCGTGGCCGGGTCGCGGCCGCGATGGAAGCTGCGGCGAGCGGGGCCGAGGACTCGCGCGCCGACGCGCCCATCCGGCGCCTGCGCGAATACGGCCTCGGCCAGTCGTTCCGGACCGGCAAGCCGGTGCTCGATTTCGTCGACCGGGCGATCGATGCGATCGGGTTTGCGGAGCTGGGCCTGCGCAAATTGCCCGATCCCCACGAAGGGCAGGAGCGGCCCGGCCTCGTCACGCTCTGGCGCCCCGTGTCCGGCGCGATCGAGGACGAGGACGACGAGGGCGAGGAAGGCTGGCTCTCGCGCCACGACCGGCAAATGGCCGATCGCATCGCGCGGCAGGTCAAGGCGTGGCTCGATGAGGGCTTCCCGCTGGCCAAGGGAACGCCGCGCAACGCCGGGCCGGGCGATATCATGGTGCTGGTGCGCAAGCGCAAGGAACTCGCAGGACTGATCGTTGCGCGATTGCACGCGGCGGGGGTGCCGGTGGCCGGGGTCGACCGGCTGCGGCTCGGCGCGCCGCTCGGGGTCAAGGATCTGATGGCCGCGCTGCGCTTCGCCGCGCAGCCGTTCGATGATCTCAATCTTGCGAATCTGCTCGTCTCGCCGCTCGGCGGGTGGAGCCAGGAGGACCTGCTCGAACACGGCTTTCGCGACAAGGGCATACGGCTGTGGTCCCACCTGCGGGCTTCACGCGCGCCGCTGGTCGCCGAGACGCTGGAACGGCTCGGAGCGCTGCTCGCGCGGGCCGATTTCGAGCTTCCGCAGGCGTTGCTGCACTGGATGTTGGTGGGGCCGTGGCAGGGGCGGCGCAGGCTGGTCGCACGGTTGGGGCAGGAAGCCAACGATCCGATCGACGAACTGCTCAACGCTGCGCACGCCTATGCCGCCGCGCATCCGGCGAGTCTGCAGGGATTCATTCAATGGTTCGATGCAGGCGAGGGCGAGCTGAAGCGCGAGGCGGGCGAGGGCGGCGCTCTCGTCCGCGTGATGACCGCGCACGGCTCGAAGGGGTTGCAGGCGCCGATCGTGATCCTTGCCGATGCGACCGGCACGCCGCCGACGGGCGGGGCGCTGACGCTGACCGAGGATGTGCCCGGCGCTGACGCGGCGCGCAGCGTACCCATACCCGGCCTATCGAAAGATCAGCGTCTCGGCCCGATCGCCGCAGCGCACGAAACGGCGTTGGCCGAGGAAATGCGCGAGCACTGGCGGCTGCTCTACGTCGCGATGACGCGCGCGGAGGAGGCGCTGTTCATCGGCGGCTCGCTCGGCCCGCGCGAAAAGGGGGAACCGCACGCGGACAGCTGGTACGCCCGGCTCGCGCCGCTGTTCGAGCGCGATGGCCTGGCGGACGACTTGTGGGGCGCGCGGTGGGAACTGGGCACGCCTGCGCCCAAGTTGCCGGTCGAGGAGCTGAGCGACGGTAGGGTCGGGCTGACGCTTCCCGTTTGGGCGACGACGCCGATCGGCCCCGAGCCGCGGCCGCCGCGCCCGCTCGCGCCGTCGTCCGCGGGCGAGGACAGCGGAGCCGATCCGCCGCTCCCGCCCGAGATGCTGCGCGAGGCCGCGCTGCGCGGTACGCTCACGCACAAGCTGCTGGAACGGCTGCCTGAAATCCCATTGGAGGACCGCGAAGAAATCGGCCGCGCGTGGCTTTCACGGCAGGGGCAGGGCTTGTCCGACGAAGCGCGTGCCGACATTTTGCGCTCGGCGCTAGCGGTCATGGCGGAACCCGACTTCGCGCACGTCTTCGCGCCCGAAGCGCTGGCCGAGGTGCCGCTTGCGGCGATCGTCGACGGGCAGGTCGTGGCGGGCACCGCCGACCGGCTGCTGGTCGAGCGCGAACGCGTGACGGTGGTCGATTTCAAGACCGCGCACCGCCCGCCGCAATCGCTCGAACATGTGCCGCGATCGACACTGCGCCAGATGGCGGCCTACGCGGCGGCTCTCGGCCAGATCTATCCGGGGCGAACGGTCGAGGCGGCGGTGCTCTACACCCAGACGCCGCGACTGATCGCAATACCCGCCTCCGTTCTGGCCGCGCAGAAAGGTGCCTTGTCCACAACGCAGGAAAGCTTTGACGCGCCGCCCGTTGAGTGAGCGCGCCGCAGCCCTAAATAGGGCGCAAACGAACAGGAGAAAATTCCATGGCGACCGTCAATGTCACCGATGCCAGCTTCCAGGCCGATGTACTCGACAGCGAAAAGCCCGTGCTGGTCGATTTCTGGGCCGACTGGTGCGGCCCGTGCAAGATGATCGCGCCAGCGCTCGAGGAAATCAGCGAGGAACTGGCCGACAAGGTGACGATCGCCAAGATGGACATCATGGAGAACACCGGTGTGCCCGGCCAAATCGGCGTGCAGTCGATCCCGCTGATGGTTCTGTTCAAGGATGGCAAGCCGGTCGCGCAGAAGCTCGGCGCCGCGCCCAAGGGCCAGCTCAAGGGCTGGCTCGAAGGCGAGCTCTAGGGCGCTTTCGCATAAAGCGCGGCGAGTTCGTCCCATAATGCCGGGCTTGCCGCGCCGAGCAGGCCGGGGCGGTCCCATTCATCGACGCGATAGGGTGATCCGTCGGGGCGTGCGGCCTTGCCGCCTGCCTCGTTGAGGCACAGCACACCGGCCGCATGATCCCAGGCGAGCGTGCGTTCGAAGATCGACACGTCGTTCGTGCCGAGCGCGAGCCGCGGATACTGCTCGGCGGCGCAGTAGGGGATGTCGGTCAGGCGATAATGCGGCGCCACGTGGCGCTTTACGGCTTCGCGCCGCGCCTCTTCCATGAAGATCAGGGAGATCGCGGCGAGCGGCGGGGTTTCGCCTGTGCCGCGCGCGGCGATCCGCTCCCCATCAACGAACGCGCCTTTGCCCGCGTGCGCGGCGCAGAATCGGCCGGTCAGGCAGTCGTAGATCCAGCCCGAGCGCGCCACGCCGCCCTCGGCCCGAGCGACGATGATCCCGAACGGCGGTTCGCCGCGTGCGAAATTGCGCGTGCCGTCGAGCGGGTCGACGATCCAGCAGTCGCCCGCGAGCGCATCCTGTACCGAGGCGTTCTCGTGCGCAGCTTCCTCGCCCACCACCGGCAGCGCGGGCTCGAAGGCCGCCAGCGCCTCGGTCAGCATCGCCTCTGCCGCGCGGTCGGCCACGGTGACGACGTCGCCGGGGGCCTTGGCCTCGATCTGGTGTTCGGCGAGACCGCGATAGAGCGGCAGGATCGCCTCCTCGCTCACCCGCCGCATCAGCGCGAGCAATTCGCGGTCGAGCACGCTCACGAGTGCCCCTTCACGAGCGGTAGTCCGCGTTGATCGCGATGTAGCCGTGCGTCAGGTCGCAGGTCCACACCGTGGAGCGGCCTTCGCCGAGACCGAGATCGACATCGATGCGGATCTCGCGACCTCTGAGGTGCTCGGCGACCGGTGTTTCGTCGTAGTCTGAGAGCGGCAGGCCCTCGCGTGCCGTCCAGTGGCCGCCGAAGCCGATCGAGAGCTTGTCGCGGTCCGCCGGTTCGCCGGCCTTGCCCACTGCCATTACGACGCGGCCCCAGTTGGCGTCCTCGCCCGCAATCGCGGTCTTTACTAGGGGAGAATTGGCGATTGCGAGGCCGACCTTCCGGGCGCTTTCGTCCGACACTGCCCCGGTGACCGCGATTTCGATGAATTTCTGTGCGCCTTCGCCGTCGCGCACGACGAGGTGCGCGAGCTGGCGGCAAACGTCGTGCAGCGCCGCCGCGAAGGCGTCGGCGCCCGGATCGTCGAACGAGGAGAGCGGCGCGTTGCCCGCCTTGCCGGTGGCGAATGCGAGCACAGTGTCGCTGGTCGAGGTGTCGCTGTCGACGGTGATGCAGTTGAACGTGCGCGCATTCGCAGCGGACAGAAGGTCCTGCAGAAACGCAGGCTCCACCGCCGCGTCGGTGAAAATGTATCCGAGCATCGTCGCCATGTCCGGCGCGATCATGCCGCTGCCCTTGACGATCGCGCAGAGGGTTACCGACCGGCCGCCGATCACTGCCGTTGCCGTGGCGCCCTTGGGGAAAGTGTCGGTCGTTCCGATGGTCGCGGCGGCTTCCTCCCATGAACACTCGGCCGCATCGAGCGCCGCAGCGACTCCTGAGCGTGCCTTGTCCTGCGGCAGGGGAACGCCGATCACCCCGGTCGAGGAGACGAAAACCTCGCGCGCATCGCAGCCAAGATGCCGGGCCACTTGCGCCATGATCGCCTCGACCGCCTCGCGCCCTCGATAGCCGGTAAAGGCATTCGAGTTGCCCGCGTTGACCACCAGTGCGCGCGCTCGGCCTTCCTTCGCCTGTTCCCGGCCAAGTTCGACCTCGCTCGAACAGCAGACGTTGCGCGTGAACACGCCGGCCACCGCTGTTCCTTCGACCAGTTCGACATAAGTGAGATCGCAGCGCCCCCAGTCTTTGTATCCCGCACGCGCCACGCGTGCCGTCACGCCGGCGATCGGGGGCATATTCGGGAAGGGCAAGGCGAGTGGCGAGCGTTCCAGATCCATGCCGCGGCTCCTACCCGGCGCGCGCGCGCCGGTAAATGCGGCTTTGAAGGTGGACGATTCGATGAAAAGGGCCTATCTTGCGCCCAAATGCTGACCCGTCTTCTCGCCTGCCTCGCGCTCCTGACCGGCCTTGCCGCCGTCGGCGCTCCGGCGAATGCGGCTTATGCGCAGGCGTTGAGCGCTCAGTCGAGCGACAGCACCGTCGAGGTGCAAACGGGCAAGAACCAGCGCTGCGACGCCCTTGCTCGTAAGGGAAAGTTGCCGGCCAAGGCAGCCACGGCTCCGGAGTGCAAACCGCGCAAGCCGGTGGTTATCTACATCCCAACCGTGCAGTTCGGGCCCGATCGCGCCTTCGAATAGAGCCGGTTTTCCAGTTCCCGAATTTCGTCCCGCCGCCGTGCGCCACCTGCGCCCGTGCGGCTCGCCTGCATTTCCAGTCCTGACAGGACCCTTTCCATGTTCCAAGCTTTCGCAAAATCCATCTTCGGCTCGTCGAACGAGCGCTACGTCAAGTCGCTCGGCAAGATCGTCACCCAGATCAACGCGCTCGAAGAGCAGATACAGGCCTTCTCTGACGAGGAACTAAAAGCACAGACCGACAAATTTCGCGCCCAGCTGGAGAGCGGCAAGACGCTCGACGACATCTTGCCTGAAGCCTTCGCCACGGTGCGCGAGGCTTCGATCCGGGTGCTCGGAATGCGCCACTTCGACGTCCAGATGATCGGCGGCATCGTGCTACACCGGGGTGAAATTTCGGAAATGCGCACGGGCGAGGGCAAGACCCTGGTCGCGACGCTGGCGACCTATCTCAACGCGATCGAGGGCAAGGGCGTCCACGTCGTGACCGTCAACGATTACCTCGCCCGGCGCGACTCCGAGTGGATGGGGCAGATCTATCGCTGGCTCGGCCTCACGGTGGGCGTGATCGTCCCCAACATCAATGAACAGCAGCGCCGCGAAGCCTATGGCGCCGACATCACCTATGGCACGAACAACGAATTCGGCTTCGACTACCTGCGCGACAACATGAAGCACGAGCGCCGCCAGATGGTGCAGCGCCCCTTCAATTACGCGATCGTCGACGAGGTCGACTCGATCCTGATCGACGAGGCGCGCACGCCGTTGATCATATCGGGTCCGACCGAGGACAAGAGCGAGCTCTACGTCACCATCAACGAGATCGTGAAGTCGATCGACGACAGCTTCTATGACGCCGACGAGAAGACCAAGAACATCACCTGGACCGAGGAGGGGATCGAGAAGGTCGAGCAGATGCTCGCCGAGGCGGGGATGCTCGAGACGGACAACCTCTACGACGTCGAGAACACGCAGGTCGTCCACCATCTCGACCAGGCGCTCAAGGCGAACATCATGTTCAAGCGCGACATCGACTACATCGTGAAGGACGACAAGGTCGTCATCATCGACGAGTTCACCGGCCGCATGATGGACGGTCGCCGCTGGTCCAACGGCCTTCACCAGGCGGTCGAGGCCAAGGAAGGTGTCAAGATCGAGCCCGAGAACCAGACGATGGCCTCGATCACCTTCCAGAACTACT
>CAMPGP010000021.1 GCA_946885545.1 uncultured Altererythrobacter sp. | reverse complement strand
CCGCGCTGGCGATGGGCGCCGACCGTGCGATCCTGGTCCAGACCGATGACGAGGTTGAGCCGCTGGCGGTCGCGAAGATCCTCAAGGCGATCTACGAGGCCGAACAGCCCGGCCTGGTGATCCTCGGCAAGCAGGCGATCGACGACGATTCGAACCAGACCGGCCAGATGCTCGCCGCGCTCACCGGGCGCCCGCAGGGCACTTTCGCCAACACCGTCGAGCTCGACGGCGAGAGCGTGACCGTGAAGCGCGAGATAGACGGCGGGCTGGAGACGGTGAAGCTCACCCTGCCCGCGATCGTGACTACCGACCTGCGCCTGAACGAACCGCGCTATGCCTCGCTGCCCAACATCATGAAGGCCAAGTCCAAGCCGCTCGATACCAAGAGCCCGGCGGACTACGGCGTCGACACCGCGCCGCGCCTAAAGACGCTCAAGGTCGCCGAGCCGCCGGTGCGCCAGGCGGGCGTCAAGGTCGCCGACGTCGACGAGCTGGTCGCCAAGATCAAGGCGCTCGGGATCGCCTGAGCCGACACCGCAAGCACGAATCTACAAGGACACAGCCATGAAAACCCTGGTTCTGGTCGAACACGACAACGCTTCGGTGAAGGACGCCACCCTCGCCACCGTCACCGCCGCTTCCAAGCTCGGCGAAGTGCACCTGCTCGTCGCGGGCAGCGGTTGTTCGGCGGTGGCCGATGCGGCCGCCAAGATCGAAGGCGTGGGCAAGGTCCACGTAGCCGACGACGCCGCCTACGAGCACCAGCTTGCCGAGAACGTCGCTCCGCTCGCGGCCAAGCTGATGGAGACGCACGACGCCTTCCTCGCGCCTGCGACGACCACCGGCAAGAACATCGCGCCGCGCGTGGCCGCGCTGCTCGACGTGATGCAGATCTCCGAGATCATGAGCGTCGAGGGCGACAAGACCTTTACCCGCCCGATCTACGCCGGCAACGCCATCGCTACGGTCGAGAGTTCCGATCCGAAGCTGGTGATCACCGTTCGCGGCACCGCGTTCGACAAGGCCGCGAGCGAAGGCGGCAGCGGCATCGTGGAGGCCGTCTCGGGTGATGGCGACGCGGGCACCAGCAGCTTCGTCGGCCAGGAACTCGCCAAGAGCGAGCGCCCCGAGCTGACCAGCGCCAAGGTGATCGTCTCGGGCGGCCGCGCGCTCAAGGACGGCGAGACCTTCGAGAGCGTGATCATGCCGCTCGCCGACAAGCTCGGCGCGGGCGTGGGCGCGAGCCGCGCGGCGGTCGACGCGGGCTACGTGCCCAACGACTACCAGGTCGGCCAGACGGGCAAGATCGTCGCGCCGGAAGTCTACATCGCGATCGGCATTTCGGGCGCGATCCAGCACCTCGCGGGCATGAAGGACTCCAAGACTATCATCGCCATCAACAAGGACGAGGACGCCCCGATCTTCCAGGTCGCCGACATCGGCCTGGTCGCGGACCTGTTCAAGGCGGTGCCGGAGCTGACCGAGAAACTCTAGGCAAGGTTTACAGTTCGCCTACCCGCCGATAGCCTAGCCACCGGGGGGTCGATATGAGAATGCTGGCGATATTGGCGGCTATAGGGGTCGCGGGGCAGTCGCACTCGGTTGCTGCCGCGGATGATCCCATCGTGCTTCCGGCCACGTCGCCATGGCATCTAAGCTACGACAAACAGGGTTGCGCCCTCGTCCGCAAGTTCGGTGAAGGCGATCAGGCCGTAGTGGTGCGGTTCAGCAAGTACCGGCCCGGGACGAGCATCGACGCCATTCTGGTCGGTACGATGCTGGAGCCGGAAGGTTATTCGTTCGAGGCCGGGTTCATGCCCGGCGATGAGCCCTATGAACACGAACACGCAATGTACGGCAAAGGCGAGACCGGCACGAGCTGGCAGTTCTCCACCGGATTGATTCCGCATCGGGAGTTCGAAGACCTCATCGAAGCGGACCCGGTCGATCAGGAGCTGCTGGCGAGGCGGGAGAAGGAACGTGCGGCGCAGGTGACCAAGTTCGCGGTGACCGATGGGGTGGAACAGCCGGTGACGCTCGAACTCGGCAGCATGGTCGAGCCGATGGCGGCGATGGATGTATGCCTCGACGACCTGCTCGAAAGTTGGGGGTTCGATCCCGCGGTCCAGCGCAACCTGCGTCTCGGACCCGAGCCGACGAACAAACCGGAGCGGTGGATACGCTCGTCAGATTATCCACGCGAGGCGCTGCGAAAGGGGATCTCCGGGCGCGTTCGCTTTCGCATCGACATCAGCGCATCAGGCGATGTTACCGCGTGCACGATACAAAGTGCCACGTCCGACCCGGCGTTCGAGCAAACGACGTGCGAGCAGGTCATGAAGCGCGCGCGCTTCTCACCCGCCCTCGATGCCTCTGGAAATGCCGTCGCCTCCTATTGGGCGGAAACGGTGGTCTATCTGAATTCAAGGTGATTGCCGCCCTCCGGCGCCGCTAGCCCAGCAACCCGTCCACCGCGTGGATGGTCACGCCCACGAGCCCACCCACCAGCGTGCCGTTTATGCGAATGAACTGGAGGTCGCGGCCGACGGCGTTCTCCAGCCGGTCGGTGATCGTGCGCGCGTCCCAGCGGCGGACCGTTTCCGACACCAACTGGACGATCTGACCGCCGTGGCGGGTCGCGACGCCGACGGCGGTCCGGCGCGCGAAGCGGTTGACCTGCATCTGCAGCCGCTGATCGTCGCGCAAGGCGGCACCAAGCTCGCCGAGCGTGCTTCCGAGCCAGCCATCGAGCGACGAATTGGGGTCGCGCGCCATCGCGATCAGCCCATGGCGCATACGCTCCCACACGCCCTGCCACCAGTTCGCAACCGCCGGATTGTCGAGCAGGTCGCGCTTCATCCGCTCGACCTTTTCGCGCGTCTCGGGATCGTGGACGAGATCGTGTGCGACCTTCTCCAGCCCCTCCTCGATCTTTGCGCGCAGCGGATGGTCCGGATCCACCAGCACTTCGGCGAGCAGCTTGTAGAGCCCGTCGAGCACCGAATTGGCGAGCCGCTCGTCCAGCCCGGTCCAGCGCAGCAGGGCGTTGGCGCGCTCGTGGATCATGGCCCGGACCATCGGCTCGTTGTCCTCGAGAGTGAGCCCGGCCCAGCGGATAATGCTGTCGATCAGCGGTAGGTGCCGCCGGTCGGCGATCGCCGCGCTCAGCATCTGGCCGAGCAGCGGCGCGACCTCGAGCTTTTCCAGCTGATGCTTGAGCCCGGCGCGAACCTGCCCACCGAGCCGCTCGGGATCGAGCGATTCGAGTACGCCCGCGAACAGTTCCGCCGCGCCCGCTCCGATCCGCGACTGCGCGCCGTCGGCGGGCTTGACCAGAAAATCGCCGACCGCGCGCGCGAAGTTCATCGAGTGCATGCGCCGCGCGACCACCGCCGGGGTGAGGAAATTGTCGCGCAGGAATTGCGCCATGGTGTCGGCGATCCGGTCCTTGTTTTCGGGAATGATCGCGGTGTGCGGGATCGGAATGCCGAGCGGATGGCGGAACAGCGCGGTGACCGCGAACCAGTCCGCGAGGCCGCCGACCATCGCCGCCTCGGCGAAGGCGTGCACATAGCCCCACGCAGGGTGGAGATCGAGGAACTGGCGCGTCAGCAGGAAGACACCCGCCATCAGCACGAGCATGGCGGTGGCCGTCAGACGCATGCGGCGCGCACGATCGGGCAGTGTCGGGGCGCGCCTCATGGCGAGGAAACGCCTGGAAGCCGGCGGGGTTTCGCCGCCCGTCACTCTGCAGGCATCGGCCCCGGCGGCGAGCGCCTCGACGCGGGGACAGGCTCGCCATCCGAAGGCGGTGCGTGCGGCGGCGCGGGAAAATGCGCCTCCTCACCCGGGCGATACGTAAGCAGCCGGGTCCGCAGCCACGGTCCCACCCGTTTCTCGAAGCCATCGGCGAGACTGAAGCCCGCGGGCACGATCAGCAGAGTCAGCGCCGTCGAGACGATCAGCCCGCCGATCACCACCGTGCCCATCGGTGCGCGCCAGGCGCCATCGCCCGAGAGCGAGAGCGCGGTCGGCACCATGCCCGCCGTCATCGCGACCGTAGTCATGACGATCGGCTGCGCGCGCTTGTGCCCGGCGTCCATGATCGCTTCCAGCTTGCGGCGGCCGGCCTGCATCTCCTCGATCGCGAAGTCGATCAGCAGGATCGAGTTCTTCGACACGATGCCGAGCAGCATCAGCACCCCGATCAGCACCGGCATCGAGAGCGGCTGGCCGACGAGATAGACCAGGAAGATGCCCCCCAGAGGCGCGAGCGCGAGCGAGCACATGTTCACCAGCGGGCTCATCACCCGCTTGTAGAGCAGCACCAGCACCGCGAAGACGAGGAGCACACCCGAAACGAGGGCGATGATGAAGTTGTCGAACAACTCCGCCTGCCATTCGTCCTCGCCCACCACGTCGCGGATCACGCCCGACGGAAGGTTGCTGAGGATCGGCAAGGCGTCGATCTGCGCCTGCGCCTCGCCCTTGATCACGCCCTGCGCCAGATCGGCGCCGACGAGCACGCGGCGGTTCTGGTTGTAGCGCTGGATCGAGGTCGGGCCCGAGCCGAAGCTGATGTCGGCCACGCGCGACAGCGGAACCGATCCGCCCGTTGCAGTGGGGACCGGCAGGTTCTCGATCGTCGTGAGATCCTCGCGCGATTGCTCGGGCAGCTTCACCCTGATCGGAATCTGGCGGTCGGAGAGCGAGAACTTCGCCGCGTTCTGCTCGATCTCGCCGAGCGTGGCGATGCGGACCGCCTGGCTGAGCGCGGCGGTCGTCACGCCCAGCTCGGCGGCGAGATCGGCGCGTGGCTCGATGATGATCTCGGGCCGGTTGATGTCCGCGTTGATGCGCGGAGCGACAAGCGAATCGAGCCCCTTCATCTGCTCGACCAGGGTCGCCGCGGTTTCCTCCAGCAGCTCGGGGTTGGAGCCCGCGAGCATGACCGTCATGTCGCGGCCGCTGCCGAAGCCGCCCGACTGCGACTGGAACCGCACGCGTGCGTCGGCGATCTGCGCGAGCTGCGGCGCGAGGGCGCGCTCGAACTCGATCGAGGTCCGCTCGCGCTCGGGATCGAGCGTGATGTAGATCGAGGCGTTGCCTTCGCGGACCCGCTCGAGCGCGCGCACCACTTCCGGCTCGCGGTAGAGGATCTCGGAGACCTGCCGCGTCACGCGCTCGGTCGTTTCGAGCGTGGTCCCGGGGACCATCTCGATCTCGACCTGGCTGTTGTCACTGTTGATCGTCGGCTGGAACTGCGGCGGGGTGTTCATGAACAGCAGGATGGTCAGCAGGAAGGCAAAGTAGCCGATGCCGAGCATCCAGATGCGGTGATCGTAGAACCGCGCAGCGAGGTATTGCCACGACTCGCGGATCCGCGCTCCGAACACGCGCATGATCGCCCCGAGCAGGTGGAACAGGCCCACCGTGACCGCGATGCCCAATGCGAGCACCACCGCCAGCTGCAAAATCTGGAACAGCTTCTCGACCAGGAAGAAGACGATCCCCTGCCCGGTCGCGGAGAACACCCCGGCGATGGCCTGGGGAATACCCAGCCCCGCCACGATGCCGAAGATCGCGAACACCGCCATCGCCGGAATCACGATCAGCGCGAGGACGACCAACAACATTGAGACGACGTAGAGGAAGCGGTTGCGCACGCCGGGCAATCCGGCGCGGCGCGCGTGCATCTTGCCGCGATCGAGCGACCAGGCGAGCACGCGCATGTAGCGGTCCATCCACGGGCCTTCGCCATGCGCCGCGTGGCCCTTGGCCTTGAGGAAATAGGCGGCGAGCATCGGCGTGATCATGCGCGCCACGGCAAGGCTCATCAGCACCGAGACGACCACGGTGATGCCGAAGTTCTTGAGGAACTGCCCTGAAATGCCGGGCATCAGGCCCACCGGAAGGAAGACCGCGACGATGCAGAAGCTGGTCGCGACCACGGCAAGCCCGATCTCGTCCGCCGCGTCGATCGAGGCCTGGTAGGCCGATTTGCCCATGCGCATGTGGCGCACGATGTTCTCGATCTCCACGATCGCATCGTCGACCAGTACGCCCGCGACGAGCCCCAGCGCGAGCAGCGAGAGGGAGTTCAGGTTGAACCCGAGCATGTCCATGAACCAGAACGTCGGGATGGCCGACAGCGGGATCGCGATCGCGGAAATCACGGTCGCGCGCCAGTCGCGCAGGAAGAAGAACACCACGACCACGGCGAGGATCGCGCCCTCGATCATCGCTGCCATCGAGCTTTCGTACTGTTCCTCGGTATATTGCACCGTGTTGAACAGCGGGATGAACTCCACTCCGGGGTTCTCGGCCTCGATCGCCTTGATCTCTTCCATCGCCGCGTCGAACACGGTCACGTCGGACGCGCCCTTGGCGCGCGACATGGCGAAGTTGACCACTTCCTTGTCGCGCACCTTGCTGATCGAGGTCCGTTCGCTGAAGCCGTCGCGCACGGTGGCGACGTCGGCCAGCTTCACCGTGTTGCCGTTGCCGAGCTGAATCTGCCGCTGCGACAGTTCGTAGGCCGTTTCGGTGCTGCCGAGCACGCGCACCGACTGGCGCGCACCGCCGATTTCGGCCCGTCCGCCGGCCGCGTCGAGGTTCGTCTGGCGCAAGACGGTGTTGATCTGGCTCGCGGTGACTCCGAACGCCTGCATCTTGTCGAGATCGATGATGACCTCGATCTCGCGGTCCACGCCCGCGAATCGGTTGACCTCCGCCATGCCCTCGACCGAGAGCAGGCGCTTGGCCACGGTGTCGTCGATGAACCAGCTCAGCTGCTCGATGGTCATGTCGTCGGCCTCGACGGCATAGATACCGAGGAAGCCGCCCGAGACCTCGAGCTTGGAGACCTGGGGCTCGATGATCCCGTCGGGCAGGCTGCTGCGGATCTGGTCGACGGCGTTCTTGACCTCGACCGTGGCATCGTTCGGATCGATCCCGATCTCGAATTCCACCATGGTGCTCGAGCTGCCTTCGCTGGCAGTCGAGTTGATCGACTTGACGCCGTTGATCGATCGGACCGCGGATTCGACCAGCTGGGTGATCTGGTTCTCGATTTCGGTCGGCGCGGCGCCGGGTTGCGCGATCGAGATGTTGACCGCCGGGAATTCGATGTCCGGGTTGTTGACCACGTCCATCCGCGCGAACGACAGCAGGCCCGCCAGCAGCAGCGCCGTGAAGAACACGAGCGGGATCACCGGGTTGCGGATCGACCAGGCGGACATGTTGCGGAAGTTCATGGCGTCAGTTCCCGCCGGTGGCGGCCTTCTTCGGCGACACGGTCTCGCCTTCGGTGAGGAAGCCGCCGGCACGCAGCACGACCCGCTCGGCGCCGGTGAGGCCGCTGACGATGGCGATGCCGTCCGCCGTGACGATGCCGGTCGTGACCGCGCGGCGCTGCGCCTTGTTCTCGTCGTCGACGATGAACACGTAAGCGCCCTCGTCGTCGGAAAGGACGGCGGATTCGGGAAGCATCGGTGCCACGAGGGTTCCGCTGGCGATAACCGCGGTGGCGAAGCCGCCGGGCCGCAGCTGCGGCGCGTAGGGCAAGGCGATGCGTGCGGTGCCCTGGCGGTTCGCTTCGTCGATGGTCGGCGAAAGCTGCCAGATCTGGCCCGAGAAGCGCCTGTCGGTGCCGACCGGGATCACCGCCGCCTCGGTTCCCAGCGAAAGCTTGGCGAGATCGGCTTCGCTGACCCGTGCCAGCATCTCCATCTCGCCGCCGCTGGCGATCGTGAACAGGGGCGTACCGCCGCCCGAAACCGTCTGTCCGGGCTCGACGTTGCGCTCGAGCACCAGGCCCGATGCAGGAGCATAGACGTTGAGGCGGGCCGTTCGCGCCTGCAGTTCACCCAGCTGCGCACGTGCAACCGCGACCCGGGCGCGCGCCGCGTCGCGGGTCGCGGTCAGGCGATCGACATCGGCTTGGGAGATGAAGCCGCGATCGACCAGCTGGAGGGCGCGGTCGAGGTCGGCCTGCGCCAGGTTCGCATCTGCCTGGGCGACCTGGATATTGGCGCGCGCGCTGGCGATCTGCTGCACCTGCACCGCGCTGTCGATCACGACCAGGACCTGGCCCCTGCGAACCCAGTCGCCCGCATCGACCGGAACCGAGAGCACGCGACCGCCCTCGCCCACCGAACCGACCGGAATCGGCCGGCGCGCGGCGAGCGTGCCCGAAGCCGAAATCTCGCCCTCGATCGTGCCGCGGCCCGGCGAAACGACGGTGACCGCGGGCGCCTGGGACTGATCGTCGCCCGCCGCGACGGCGCCGCTTTCGCCCCCGCGGGTGAGGAAGAAGGCGATTGCACCGAGTACGAGGAGTGCGATTATCGAGATGATGACGATCCACCGCCGCCGCGTGGAACGCGCAGCGGCTTCGTCGATCAGATCGGCCGGATAGGCGTCGGCCGTTTCCCCCGTCACAGTCGTTTCGTAATTCATTGCGCGTATCAGCCCTACAGGAAACGCGAAGTGTGTTACCCTGATAACTCACTTCGTGCAATAGCAGGGTTGCCCTTAGACCTCGGGGCAAGGTGCGGCAATGCGCAGTTCGACAGAGGGCATGTGCGCCCGACGAATGACCCCGAGCGTTCCATGCGAAAAAGGGCGGATGCAGCATCGCGCCGCACCCGCCCTTTTCAGTCGTTTACCCAGGCGTCGAGCTTAGCGGACGCGCCCACGCTGAACGAGGTTGACGATCGCCAGAAGGACGACCGCGCCAACGAACGCGATGATGAGGCCGGTCAGCGAGAATTCCTGCACGCTGCCGCCGACTCCGAACAGCGGACCCGCGAGAGCGTTGCCGATCAGCGAGCCGATGCACCCGACCACGACATTCCAGAAGATGCCCATCGAGGCATCACGGTTCATCACCATGCTCGCGAGCCAACCGGCGATGCCGCCGACGATAATTGCGATAATCCAGCCCATTACGGTTATCCTCCTGTTTTGCAGTGCCCGTTGAAACGACGCGCAGGGCAATGCGGTTCCCCGGCTTTCTTCGTGCCGTGAGAGAAGGATACGTCAAATCGGTCCGCGCGCCTAGCACACGGATGTTCGGCGGAGGAAAAGTCGGGCTTCGGATCAGTACTTGAGCTGGCGCTCGTAGAGGTCGCGATAGTGCTGGATGCGCGTGACGCGCAGCCCCTGCATGCCCGAGCGATCGACAGCGCGCTGCCACGAGGCGAACTCCTCGAGCGTGAGGCCATAGCGATCGAGCACTTCGTCGATCGTCAGGAGGCCGCCGTTGACGGCCGCGACGACTTCCGCCTTGCGGCGCACGACCCAGCGCTTGGTATTGCGCGGCGGCAGGTCGTCGAGCGTCAGCGGCTCGCCGAGCGGCCCGATTACCTGGGCGGGGCGGATTTTCTGGTTTTCGATCATCGCGTCTCTCGGTCGCCGGGTGCCGCGCACTCCGCGGTGGCAAGGACCATGCCCCCATGCCCTTTGCCATGCACTAAACCATCACGGTTAACGGGACGTTCGCCTTGACCGGTGCGAACCCCTGCATGTTCGCCGAATCGGTTGAAATTCCCCGACGGGCAAGCGCCCGAAAGCGCCATCGCGTGGCGCAGGTCGTGCGCCACCGCGAGCCGTGCCACGATCTCGGGCCAGGCGGGCGCACGCAGAGAGGTGCCTTCTGCCGCCGCCTCGAAAGCGGACTCGGGAACGATCGGTCCTTCGAACATGAATCCGCCCTACTCCCGACATGGTCAACAACCGGTAAAGCTTCATCGAGGAACCGCCATGTTCTCGGCTTTATGGATAACGCGCGAGCGTGTATGGGCGCGCGCATGAATGCCCCCGCCCACCTTCCGTCCGTGCTCGATACGGCCGTGCTGTTCGACCTGCCGCGCCCCGCGCGCGATTGCCGGATCGTGGTCGCGATGTCCGGCGGGGTCGACAGCTCGGTGGTCGCCGCGCTCGCCGCGCAGACCGGGGCGGAGACGATCGGGGTCACGCTGCAGCTCTACGACTACGGTGCCGCGACGGGCCGCAAGGGCGCCTGCTGCGCGGGCGACGACATCGCCGATGCGCGCGCGGTCGCCGACCGGCTCGGCATCGCGCACTACGTGTTCGACCACGAGAGCGCATTTCGCGAGGACGTGGTCGAGACCTTCGCCGACGACTACCTCGCCGGCCGCACCCCGGTGCCGTGCATCCGCTGCAACATGGGCCCCAAGTTCACCGACCTGTTCCGCATGGCGCGCGAACTGGGTGCGGACTGCCTCGCGACAGGGCACTACGTCCAGCGGGCGATGGGAACGGCCGGGGCCGAGCTGCACCGCGCGCTCGATCCGGCGCGCGATCAGTCGTATTTCCTCTACGCGACGACCGAGGACCAGCTCGACTATCTGCGCTTCCCGCTGGGCGGCCTGCCCAAGAGCGAAGTCCGCCGCCTCGCCGAGCAGGCAGGGCTGCGCAACGCAGCCAAGCCCGACAGCCAGGACATCTGCTTCGTGCCCGACGGCGATTATGCGAAAATCGTCAAGAAGCTGCGCCCCGAAGGCGGCGAGCCCGGCCCGATCGTCCATGCCGAGAGCGGCGAGACGCTGGGGGCGCACAAGGGCGTGGTCCACTTCACCGTGGGCCAGCGCAAGGGACTGGAGATCGGCGGGCAGGCGGAGCCGCTCTACGTCGTCGGGATCGATGCCGTGAGCCGCAGCGTTCGTGTCGGTCCGCGTCGGATGCTGGCGGTCACGGCCGCGCGTGTGATCGAGACCAATCGCATCGGCCCGCTCCCTCATGCGCCGCTGACCGCCAAGGTCCGCAGCCTCGCGAAGCCGGTGCCGATCGTGATCGACGGCCCTCTCGGGGATGGCGCAGCGTGCACGATCCGTTTCGAAGCGCCCGAATACGGCGTCGCGCCGGGGCAGGCGGCGGTGATCTATGCCGGAGAGCGGGTGGTCGGCGGCGGCTGGATCGATTCGACCGAAGCGTTCGCGGATCAGCCCTCCCAAGGCTCCAGCACGCAGCCGTAGCCATCTTTCATGGTGGCCGTCTCGCTCGCGAGCAGCGGGAAGCGCGCAGTGACGCTTTTCGCCTCCACGTCCTCGCTCAGCGTGACGAGCTCCATCCCGGCGAGCTTGTCCTTCTCGCAGTCCTCGAGGCTGCGCCCGGCAACGAACCGGCACGAGCATGCGACGCGCGCCGAATAGGCGGCCGCGATGCCCGAGTAGCCGGTGATCGGCGTACGGTAATACCAGGCAAGCCCCGCACCGATCATTGCAACGAGCGCGAGATAGAGCGGCCAGCGACGGCGCCCGGTCTGGCCGGCACGCCGAGTCGGTCGCCTAGGGGGATTTGCCATTGCCAAGCTCGGGTTGCTGCGCGAGGGGATGCCGCATGCGCCTGCGGCCCGCCCCCCTTATCGCCTGCCTCGCCCTGCTGCCAACCCTCGTTTCGTGCAGCGATGCCCCGCCGCCGCCCGAGCCGTTGACCGAGGAAGCGCTCGCCGCGGTGTCCGAAGAGCCGGGCGCGCCGACCGAACAGCTCGCGCGCGAGATCGACGACCTCTTCGCCAAGGATGGGCTCGGCGAAACGCGCGCGCTGATCGTGATGCACGGCGGCACGATCGCGGCCGAGCGCTACGCGCCGGGCTACGACGCCGAGACGCGCTTCGCGAGCTGGTCGATGGCCAAGACGGTGACCGCGACGATGATCGGCATGCTGGTGGCCGACGGACGCCTCGCGCTCGACGAATCGCCACCCGTGCCGCGCTGGCAGCGCCCCGGCGATCCGCGCGGCGAGATCACGCTGCGCCAGCTGCTCCAGATGCGCAGCGGGCTGCGCCACACCGAGGCTGGCGATCCGCCCTACGAATCGTCCGAAGTGCGGATGCTGTTCCTCGACGGGCGCGACGACATGGCCGACTGGGCCGAGAGCCAGCCGCTCGAAGCCGAGCCGGGGCGGCAGTTTGAATACTCCTCCGCCACCAGCGTAATCCTCGCCGACGTGGCCGCGCGCGTGCTTTCGCGGCGCGACGATCCCGAAGCGCGGCGGCGCGCGGTGGCGGACTATCTCCAGACCCGGCTGTTCACGCCGCTGGCGATGGAATCGATGGTCCCCGAATTCGACGCCTCGGGCACGCTGATCGGCGGCAGCCTGATCCACGGCAGCGCGCGTGACTGGGCGCGGTTCGGCGATTTCCTGCGCTCGAAGGGCTCGTATCGCGGCAGCCAGCTGGTCCCGCGCAAGTGGGTCGAGGCGATGGTCAGGCCGAGCCCGCGGCAGGACAACTACGGCTTCCAGACCTGGCTGAACCGCCCGGTGCCGGGCGAGAGCGAGAGCCCCCTGTTCCCCGGCCGCGCGCCGCGATCGATGTTCGCCGCGATCGGCCACATGGGCCAGTACATCCTCGTCTCGCCCGAACAGCGCCTGACCGTGGTGCGCCTCGGCCATTCGAACGCCGAGGAACGCCCGCCGATGCTGCAGGAACTGGCCGACGTAATGGAGCTCTATCCCGCGAGGTAGAACGTCCCCTCTACCACGGTGGTGCACGGCCCGCCGAGCCAGGCCCTGTCCCCTTCCAGCCGGCACGCGAGATCGCCGCCGCGGCGAGAGGCCTGGTGGGCGCTGAACGCGCTGCGCCCTAACCGATCCGCCCAGAACGGGGTCAGCGCGGCGTGGGCCGAGCCGGTCACGCTGTCCTCGTCGACTCCGCCGCCGGGGACGAACACGCGGCTGACGACGTCGTGATCGCGGCCCGGCGCGGTGCAGATGAACTGGTCGTCGCCGAGCGCGCCGAGGCCGCGCAAGTCGGGATCGATCGCGCGAACCTCGTCTTCGCTGGCGAACAGGTATATCCCATAGCGGTCGGGACTGCGCCAGATCTCCTGCGGTACCGCACCGAGCAGCGCCACCGCCTCGGGCCAGTCGGAACGCTCGGTGGGGATCGCGGGCAAGGCCAGTTCGTAGCCCGCGTCGCTGCGCCGCACTTCGAGGACGCCCGCATTGCGCGTGCGGAAGGTCACCCGGTCGCCCCCATCCCGCCCGAGCAGGACATGCCCGCTGGCGAGCGTGGCGTGGCCGCACAGGCGAATCTCGCAGGTCGGAGTGAACCAGCGCAGTTCCCAGTCGGCCTCGCCGCTTGCGTCGCGCACGACAAAGGCGGTTTCGGCGAAATTGTTCTCCTCCCCAATCGCCTGGAGCACCGCGTCGGGCAACCATTCGTCCAGCGGCATGACCGCCGCCTGATTGCCCGCGAAGGGACGCGCGGCGAAGGCGTCGACGTGCCAGTAGGGCAGCTTCATTTGGCGTCTTTCTCCAGTTTCCCGAATTCGTCGGCTTCGACCAGCGGGTTGCCGGGCTCGTCAACGTGGCCCTGCGGGTCGATGTGGATGAGCAATTCCATGAGGGGGAACTCGCGGCACAGGTCGGCCTCGACCCGCTCGATGATGTCGTGCGCCTGAGCCACCGTCATGCTGCCCGGCAGGTCGACGTGGAACTGCACGAAGTCGTGCGCGCCGCTGGTGCGCGTGCGCAGATCGTGCAGGTTGGTGAGTTCGGGGTGGCGCGCGGCGCATTCGACGAAGCGCTGACGCTTATCCTCCGGCCATTCGCGGTCCATGATCTGGTCGATCGCATCGCTGCCAGCACGCCAGGCGCCCCACAGCAGCCAGGCGGCGATGGCGAGGCCGAAGAGCGGATCGGCTTGCGACAGGCCGAGATATTGGTCGAGCACCAGCGCCGCGATCACCGCGAGGTTGAGCAGCAGGTCGGACTGGTAGTGGACGTTGTCGGTGCGGATCGCGAGGCTGCCGGTGCGGCGGATCACGTGCCGCTGCCACGCGAGCAGCGCGAGGGTGGCGAGGATAGCGGCGACCGAGACCGCGATACCTTCCTGCGCGGCGGCGGTCTCGCCGCCTTCGATCAGGTGCGAGACGGCGCGGAAGGCGATCGCCGAGGCGGAGAGCGCGATCAGCATGACCTGGAACACCGCCGCCAGCGCTTCCGCCTTGCCGTGGCCGAAGCGGTGGTCCTCGTCCGCCGGCATGGCCGCGACCCACACCCCGGCGAGAGTGGCCACGCTGGCGACGAGGTCGAGCGCGGTATCGGCGAGACTGCCGAGCATCGCGGTCGACCCGGT
The DNA here is from genome assembly GCA_946885545.1 of uncultured Altererythrobacter sp. The sequence goes on along the minus strand of CAMPGP010000021.1, from coordinate 1,134 downwards.
GCGCCAGGCCGCCCAGCTCTTGAGCACGGCGAGGAACACCGCGGTCGCGATCGAGGCGAAGGCGGCGCTGCGGGTCAGCGCGGCGCGGTCGGTAACGGCGGCAGCCGTCGTCACGGATAGAGCAGCGTGCTGGTCCACCCCTCGCCCGTGCGGGCATAGAGGCGGCGGTCGTGGAGGCGATGGGCGCGGTCGAGCCAGAACTCGATCCGCTCGGGCGCGAGCGTGAATCCGGTCCAGTGCGGCGGACGCGGGACTTCGCCTGCGGCCTTGCACGCGTCGCCCAGCGCCTCGACGCGGGCGACGTAAGTGGCGCGGTCCGCCAGCGGGCGCGACTGGTCGCTCGCGGCAGAACCGACCTGGCTGACGAAGGCGCGCGAGTGGAAGTAGGCGTCGGCGTCTGCCGCGCTCACTTCGGCGAGCGGCCCCTCGATCCGCACCTGGCGTCGCAGGCTCTTCCAGTGGAACAGCAGCGCGGCGCGGGCATTGGCGCGGATCTCCTCGCCCTTGCGGCTCTGCGCATTGGTGAAGAAGGTAAAGCCTTCGGATCCGTGCCCCTTGAGCAGCACCATGCGCACGGACGGCACGCCGTCCGCCGTCGCGGTCGCGAGCGCCATCGCATTGGCATCGCTCGGCTCGGCCGCGCGCGCCTCGGCGAACCAGGCGTCGAACAGTGCCAGCGGGTCCGATTCGGGGAGCGCGGTCTGGTCGTCGGTCATCGCCTCGGCCCCTCGGTCGCCTCGAGACATGGACCACATGTTACACAGTCCTGGACCAAAAAAATCCGCCCTGCGCAGCGCCGCGCGATGGCGCCCGGCCGATGCTGTGGAAGAAGCGAAACGCAGCTCATCCCCGAGGCTCTAACGCCGCGCGTAGATGTAGGAAAGCCTCGCCGCTTGCGCGCCACGACCGTTACACCTAGCTAACACGCCATGGCCGATCCCTATGCAACGCTTGGTGTTACTCGCAACGCGAACGAGAAGGACATCAAGAGCGCCTATCGCAAGCTCGCCAAGGAACTGCATCCGGATCGCAACAAGGACAATCCCAAGGCGGCCGAGCGCTTCAGCCAGGTGACGCAGGCCTACGACCTGCTCTCCGACAAGGACAAGCGCGCCCGCTTCGACCGCGGCGAGA
>CAMPGP010000020.1 GCA_946885545.1 uncultured Altererythrobacter sp. | reverse complement strand
CATCACGGAAATAGCGCGCGAGAATGCCGAAGCTGACCGGGCCTTCGGAGATGACGAAATGCGCGCGGCCCTTGCCGTCGACGCCGACGCCGTTGCGGATCGCCTTGCTCGGGCCGTCCTCGGATATTTCGGGATGGAGCTTGCCGCCCACCACCAGCATCGGGCCGCTCTGGGTGCCGAACTCGGGGCGGTCGCCGACGTTGGAATAGAAATCGTCGGCGGTGCGGACCTGCCATTTGCCTCCGCCGCCGAAGAATACGCCGTTGGGCTTCATGTGAAAGTTACCGGGGCCGTCGGCGCGGTTGAGTTCCTTGAGCCGTTCGCCGCCCTCGACGTAGTAGCCGATCGGCTTGCCCTCGTCGTCGAACATGCCGCCGTTCATCGCGAAGGCGACCTTGGGCGCATCGCTGCCGCGCGCCTCGGCGAGCTTGGAGAGACTGCGGTAGGGCGCTCCGCCCGATGGGCCGAGATCGGCGACTATGCGGTGTTTCGCCGGGTCGGCGACGCAATGCGTGAGCGCCGCGCCTTCGAAGGTCACGCTTTCGCAGGCCGAGGCCACGGTCGGTGTCGGAGTGGGCGTCGGCGTCGGCGTCGCGCTCGCCTCGGCAACGCCGCTGCCGATCTCGGTGCGCATGACCGGCTCGCCCTCAGGCTGCTGGTCGCAGGCTGCAAGCACGAGGAGGGGGAGGATCGCGAGGTGCCTCACTGGCCAAACCCCGGCTCGGCGGCGATGCGCGCGGCTTCCCTGGCGGCGGCGAGGAGGGCGCCGGCCTTGGCTTCGCACTCGCGCTGTTCGTAGGCAGCCTCGCTATCGGCGACGATGCCCGCACCCGCCTGCACGTGGAGTGTGCCGTCCTTCACCACGCCGGTGCGAAGGACGATGCACGAATCGACCGAGCCGTCCGGCGCGAAGTAACCGACGCCGCCGGCGTAGGCGCCACGGGTCTCCGGCTCGAGCTCGGCGATGATCTGGCAGGCGCGGATCTTGGGTGCGCCGCTGACGGTGCCTGCAGGGAAGCCCGCGAACAGCGCATCGAGCGCGTCTTTCGCCGGGTCGAGTTTCCCGACGACGTTGCTGACGATGTGCATGACGTGACTGTAGCGCTCGATGGTGAAGCTGTCGGTGACCTCGACGGTGCCACTGGCCGCGACGCGGCCGACATCGTTGCGGCCGAGATCGAGCAGCATGAGGTGTTCGGCGCGTTCCTTCGGATCGGCGAGCAGGCTGGCCTCGGCGGCGCGGTCGGCCTCGGGCGTGGCGCCGCGTGGGCGGGTGCCGGCGATCGGGCGAATGGTCACCTCCCCATCGCGAACGCGGACGAGGATTTCGGGGCTCGATCCGACCACCGCGAAGCCGGGAAGGTCGAGGAAGTAGAGGAACGGCGAGGGGTTCACCCGCCGCAGCGCGCGGTAGAGCGCGACCGGGGGCAGCGGGAAGGGGCAGGTGAACCGCTGCGCGAGCACAACCTGGAAGACGTCACCGGCCGCGATGTACTCCTTCGCGCGGCCGACCATCGCCGCGTAGTCGGTGGCCTGCATGGTGGGGGTGAGCGCCATGTCCGGCAAGTCGCCGGTGCGTTCGTCCGTCGGCACCGGGCCGGCGAGCTTGCGCAGCACTTCGTCGATCCGCTCGGCGGCAGTTTCGATCGCCGTGTCCGGATCGGCGCCGTCGACCCAGAGCGGCGCGATGCAGAACAGCTCGTCGCCGAGCCGGTCGAACACCAGCAGCACCGTGGGCCGCACGAAGAGCATGTCGGGCAGTTCGACCGGAGACGCAGGCGCGCGCGGCAGCTTCTCGACCAGACCGATCGTCTCGTAGCCGAAATAGCCCACCAGGCAGGCGAGCGCAGGGGGGAGGTCGGGCGGAACGTCGATCCGACACCGCTCGACCAGTGCACGCAATTCGGCGAGTGCACCGCCCTCGCAAGGCTCGAACGCGGTGCGGTCATGACGCCACTTAAGATTGATCTGTGCCTGCGCACCCTGGGCGCGGAACACCAGGTCGGGTTCTATGCCTAACAGGCTGTAGCGCCCGCGCACCTCGCCACCCTCAACCGATTCGAGCAGGAAGTCGCCGCGCCCGGGCTCGATCAGCTTGAGCGCCGTGCCGACCGGCGTCTCGGTGTCGGCGACGACCTTGCGCCAGACGAGCGCGGGTTGACCTGCGGCGAGGGCGGCGCGGGCTTCGGCTGCGTTCGACAGAGCCGGGTGGCGGGTATGGGGGGCGGCCGACGCCACCCCCTCAGTTCTGCCCGACCAGCTGCTTGCGAACGGCCTCGATCGCGGTCTCGTTGCGCTCGACACCGAGTTCCTTGCGAAGGCCGACGCGCAGCTGGTCGGCATATTCGCGGCCCATCGAGGTGGAGAGATCGACGCTCGCCTGGGCGAGCAGAGGATCGCCGCTTTCGACGGTTCCCGCCTCGATGTCCTGGAGATCGACCACGAACCAGCCCGAGTCGTCCGGCGCCTCGAGCCGCTTGGTCGTGCCTTCTGCCATGCTGAACAACAGTGCGATCGGCGCCGGGAATTGGCCCTGCATCGCGGCAAGCTGCTGACGGGTCAGGTCGATCTGCTCGGCAGCGGGCAAAGTTCGCTCCTCCGCCGCAATCGCCGCGGCAAGGGTGGCACCGCCTTCGACGCGCTCGAGAATCCGATCGGCCGCGGCGCGCGCAGCGCGTGCGCCCTGGTCGAGCCGCCATGCCGCAATCACATCGTCGCGGATCTCGGCAAGCGGCGCGGCAGCCGATGCGGTGACCTGGCTGGCCTCGAAGATGAGGAAGGTCTCTCCGCGCGCGATCTCGGCGACCTGCGGATCGCCTTCGGACATCTGGAAAGCTGTCTCGAGCGCGGGCGCGAGAACCTCCGGAGCGGTTTGACCGGGAGCGCCGTAGACGCTGCCGTTTGCGAGGAGCGGGCGGGTCGACTGCAGATCGAGGTCGAACTCGCGTGCGACGTCGGCCATCGACACGCCGTCGGCGAACTGCTCCTCCATCGCGGAAGCGAGGTCTGCCAGCGCGGTCTGGCGCTTCTCGGCGCGGAGCTGGTCAGCGATCTCGCCGCGAACTTGCTCGAAGCTGCGCGCCGCGCTCGATTCGACCGCGTCGACACGGACGACGTGCCAGCCCAGTCCGCTGCGTGCGGGCTCGGCGACCTCGCCGCGGTCGGCGGCGAACACGGCACGCGCCACATCCGCCGAGCTCTGCGAGGCGAGCTGCTGCTGCGACACGGGGCCGACCGAGACGGTCTGGAAACCGGCCTGTTGTGCCGCCGCCTCAAGCGAGCCACCGGATGCGACCTGCGACTGTAGCGCGGTGGCGGCCTGCTGCGTGGGTACGATCAGCTGGGTGAACGTGCGCTCCTCGCTGGCGGCATAGCGCGCGGCATCTTCTTCGTAGCGCGTGCGGATCTCGGCCGCTGTCGGTTCGGCGCGATCGCCCAGAGCGTCGGCGCCAAACACGGCGTAGCGGATCACGCGGCGTTCGGGCCGGATGAAATCTCCGCGATTGGCGGCGTAGAAGTCCGCCAGCGCCTGCTGCGTGGGGTTGCCCGTGGGCGCGAAGGCATCGGCGGGAAGAATCGCGACGGTGCCCCGGCGCCGCTCTTTCAGCAGCGAAGCGTAACGCGTGACGAGCTTGTCCGGCGCCTTCGCCCCGAAGGCCGCGGGAACGAGGAGCTGCTGTGCGAGCAGGCCCTGCGAGAGATCGGAGCGAAACGCGGCTTCGCTCAGGTTCTGCTGTGCGATCAGCTGGCGGAACACGTTGCTGTCGAACTCGCCGTTCGCCCCGCGAAATTCGGGGAAGGCGAGGATTTCGCTGTTCACCAGGTTTTCCCCGGCGCGCAGGCCGACCATTCGCGCGAACTCCGCGATGGCGGTGCGATCGATCATGCGATCGAGCACTTCGTCGAGGCCGCCCTGCTCGATGAAGGCGGGCATCGACATCGTCGGATTGGACGCGCGAACCTGATCGAGGGCCGATCCGGCCGTACGCACGAAATCGGCGGAATCGATCCGTGCGTCGCCGACCACCGCAACCCGGTCGCCCCCGGCGATGCCGCCGAAGGTGTTCGTGCTGGCGAGGTCGCTGCTGGCGAACGCCACCGCGATCAGCGCGAGGAATGCGAAGACGACGGGAATGCCGATCTTCGACGCGAAGAATCTGCGGAAGAAATGAATCATGCGGGGACGTTCCGAAGTTGCGAAATCGATTTGGGGTTGCGCTATGCGGCGAGCGCTTTATCCGCCCTGCGACCTCCCGGCAACAGGTCGGCAAAGCTTTTGGCGTTGCGCGCCGATGCTTCTGGCCTGTCGGACCCGTCGCCCCATATAGGCGGCGACCGGAACCGTCGGAAAATTCGCGATCAAGGAAACAGGAACCGTCATGGCCGACCGGCCCTATATCGTTGGAAACTGGAAGATGAACGGCACGCGCGCCATGCTCGCGCAGGCCCGTGCCATCGATCGTGCGGCGCAGAACCTGATGAAGGTCGAGGTTGCGCTGGCGCCGCCTTTCACGCTTGTTCACGCCACCCACCGCGAGGTCGAGCAGATCGGCGTGGGCGCGCAGGACTGCCATCCGGGCGAAGAGGGCGCCCACACCGGCGACATTTCGGCCGCGATGGTGGCGGATGCCGGGGCGAAGTTCGTGATCCTGGGGCACAGCGAGCGGCGCCAGGGCCATGGCGAGAGCGACGCGCTGGTGCAGGCCAAGGCGCAGGCGGCGCAAGCAGCCGGGCTTCGCGTGATCATGTGCTGCGGCGAGAGCGAGAGTACGCGCGATTCGGGCGATGCGGTTGGCTTCGTCACCGGTCAGCTCGCGGCCTCGCTGCCCGAAGCTTTCGATCGCGCCGGCGAAACGCTGACCGTCGCCTACGAGCCGGTATGGGCGATCGGTACCGGTCGCACGCCCACGGTCGACGAGATCGGTGAAATGCACCGTGCGATCCGCGCATTGCTGGTCGAGCGCTTCGGCCCGGAAGACGGCGCCGGGGTGCGCATCCTCTACGGCGGTTCGGTCAAGGCCGACAACGCGCGCGACCTTCTCGCCGCGGACGAAGTGGGCGGGGCCCTCGTCGGTGGCGCGAGCCTCACCGCGGAGAGCTTCATGGGCATCGTCATCGCCGCCGCCGAAGTCCAGGAAAGCTAGCGGCGGGTTGCCCCACGGGCGTGCGCGCCCTACATGCGCCCCCGAAACACAGGTAGAGAATCCAGCACATGTCGCTCTTCATATTTCTTTTCGTGGTCCAGACCATCGTCGCGGCGGCGCTGGTCGGAGTGGTGCTGATGCAGCGCTCCGAAGGTGGCGGGCTCGGCATCGGCGGCAGCCCGACCGGGCTCATGAGCGCGCGCGGCGCGGCCGATTTCCTGACCCGGGCGACCAAGTGGCTGGCGATCCTGTTCGTCGTGCTTTCGATTGCGCTTGCCGCCATCGCTGCGGAAACGAGCGGGCAGGGCAGCATTTCGTCCACGCTCGAGCGTTCGATTTCGAACGATCCGCTGGGCCAGAGCACGGGCGGCACGCAGCAACCCGCCGCTCCCGCCGCTCCGGCGACCGATCCGGCTGCTCCGGCGACCGACGATCCGCTCGCCGGCGCGACCGAATAACCTTCGCAACCGGGCAATTGTGGATTGCGGGCTCCGGCCCGCCGCATTCCGCTTGCCCCGACTCCACTCGCACGCTTAAGGCCCGGCTCCCATGGCGCGGTATATTTTCATCACCGGCGGCGTGGTTTCCTCGCTCGGCAAAGGTCTCATGGCGGCGAGCCTCGGCGCTCTGCTGCAGGCGCGCGGCTACAAGGTCCGCATCCGCAAGTTCGACCCTTACCTGAACGTCGATCCGGGGACGATGAGCCCCTATCAGCACGGCGAGGTTTACGTGACCGACGACGGGGCGGAGACCGACCTCGACCTCGGCCACTACGAGCGCTTTACCGGCGTCTCGGCGCGCCAGAGCGACAACGTCACGAGCGGGCGCGTCTATCAGCAGATCATTGCCCGCGAGCGGCGCGGAGACTACCTCGGCGCCACCGTTCAGGTGATCCCTCACGTGACCGACGCGATCAAGCAGTTCGCGCTTGCCGACCAGGGCGATCACGATTTCATCCTGTGCGAGATCGGCGGCACGGTGGGCGACATCGAATCGCTGCCGTTCATGGAGGCGATCCGTCAGCTGCGGAACGAGCTGGAGCCGAACCAGACGCTTTCGGTCCACGTCACGCTGGTGCCCTACATCGCCGCGGCAGGCGAGCTGAAGACCAAGCCCACGCAGCATTCGGTGCGCGAGCTCGCCAGCCTCGGGATCAAGCCCGACGTGCTGCTATGCCGGGCCGAACATCCGATCCCCGACAGCGAACGGCGCAAGATCGCCAATTTTTGCAACGTGCGCATGGAAGCGGTCATTCCCGCGCTCGACGCCACGTCGATCTATGCGGTGCCGCTGCAGTATCATCGCGAGGGGCTCGACAGCGAAGTGCTGCGCGGATTCGGCATCACCGATGCACCAGAGCCGGAACTGGCGACGTGGCACGACATCGTCGATCGCTACGAGCATCCCGAGGGCGAAGTGACGATCGGAGTGGTCGGCAAGTACGTCGGCCTGCCCGACGCGTACAAGTCTTTGAACGAAGCGCTGGTCCACGGCGGCATGGCCAACCGGGTCAAGGTCAACATCCGCTGGATCGACGCCGAGATCTTCGAAGGCGACGATGCGGAACTCGCCGCCAAGCTCGAACCGCTCCACGCGATCCTCGTGCCCGGTGGGTTCGGAGAGCGCGGCTCCGAAGGCAAGATCGCCAGCGTCCGCTTCGCGCGCGAGCGCAAGGTGCCGTTCTTCGGAATCTGCCTGGGCATGCAGATGGCCTGCATCGAGGGCGCCCGCAGCGCCGGGCACCCGCAGGCCTCGTCGACCGAATTCGGCCCGACAGACGAGCCGGTAGTCGGCATCATCACCGAGTGGATGACCGAAGAGGGGCTGCAGACGCGCGAGGCCGGGGGCGACCTGGGCGGCACGATGCGGCTCGGGGCCTACGAGGCGAAGCTCGCCGGCAACAGCCACGTGTCGGGGATATACGGCGGAGCGAGCGAGATTTCGGAACGCCACCGCCACCGCTATGAGGTCAACAGTGCCTATCGAAAGGCGCTCGAGGGGCAGGGCCTGATCTTTTCCGGAATGTCGCCCGATGGCCTGCTGCCCGAGATAGTCGAGCGACCCGACCATCCGTGGTTCGTCGGCGTGCAGTTCCACCCCGAATTGAAGTCGAAGCCGTTCGATCCGCATCCGCTTTTCGCAGGCTTCGTCGCGGCGGCGGTAGCTCAGTCGCGGCTCGTATAAACATAAGATAAGACAGCATTAAACGCGATATTTTTTGTCGCGCTGCCATCTTTCTTCGAAACATCGTGTGCCGGTGTGGGACGAGCGCGACGCAATCGGTCGCGACCACTTTATCTTTTATGAATTTTGCCGCATGATGCGTTTTGGGCATGCGCGATGATTGCGGATCGAGTCGCGCACAAAGGGTTCAAGAAATTTCTGGGCTTGGCCTGGGGTTGATCGTCTTCTGCGACCCGGACGATCAGGCTCTGGACAAGGCGGCGTTCGCGCCGCGGGGGCGAGCCTTCGGGTTCGCCCCCAATTCGTATTTGCCGCAGACGGAGAAAAGCCCGCCCCCGAAGTTCGGGAGCGGGCCGTTTTCGATTGTCGCCAGACGGCGGCTCAGGCCGCGTCGGCCTTGCCTTCGCTGTCTTCGCCGCGGACGACCTCAAGCGTCTTCTGGCCGTTGACGGCGATCTTCTTGGGCTTCATCGCCTCAGGCACCTCGCGCACGAGGTCGATCGCGAGCAGGCCGTCCTCCAGCCGGGCGTTCTGGACCCGGACGAAATCGGCGAGCTCGAAGCGGCGCTCGAAACCGCGGTTGGCGATGCCGACATGCAGCATCTCGCCATCGGCCTCGCTCTCGTCGCGCTTGCGGCCGTGGACCACGAGCAGGTTCTGCTGCGCGGTGATATCGATGTCGCCGGGGCGGAAGCCGGCCACGGCCAGCGTGATACGGTATTCGTCGTCGCCGCGGCGCTCGATGTTGAACGGCGGGTAGTTGTCGCCTGCGTTGTTGCGGGCCTGCTTCTCGAGCAGGTCGAACAGGCGGTCGAACCCGACGGTCGAGCGGCGATAGGGGCTGAAATCGAAACGGTTCATCGAAACAAATCCTCCAGTGAGCAATTTGACAATGTACCGGGCCCACGCATGGCGGCGCCCGGAGGTTGGCGGAAACGCGTCCATTGCGGCACGCGCTTCCATTCGCCAGATAGGATGCACGGGCCGCCGTTCAAGACTTCGCCACGTGCCACATAACCGAGGAAATTCAATGCCCACGCCCAATGTCGTCCTCTACACCAAATTCGGATGCGGATTCTGCTTCCGCGCCAAGCGCCTGCTCGATCAGAAGGGCGTCGATTACGCCGAGCACGACATCACCATGGGCGGCCCTCGGCGCGAGGAAATGCTCGAGCGCGCCCCCAATGCGCGTACGGTGCCGCAGATCTTCATCGGCGAGACGCACGTGGGCGGTTCGGACGAACTCGCCGCGCTCGAGCGCGAAGGAAAGCTGAACGCCTTGCTCGCCGGATGACGCGCATCGCGCTCTTCCAGATGACCGCCGGGATCGATCCGGCGCGAAACGCCGATGCGATCGCCGCCGCAGCGCGAGAAGCGGCGGGCGAGGGCGCGGCGATGCTCTTCACGCCCGAAATGTCGGGTCTGCTCGACCGGGACCGCGTACGTGCCGCCGGTTTGATTGCGCGGGAGGGCGACGACCGGGTGCTCGCCGCGACATGCGAGGCGGCGGCGCGCGAAGGCATCTGGATCGCGCTGGGATCGCTCGCGATCGACCGCGGCGATGACAAGTGGGCCAACCGCAGCTACCTGATCGGCCCGGACGGAACGATCGCGGCGCGCTACGACAAGATACACATGTTCGACGTCGATCTCGCGAGCGGCGAAAGCTGGCGGGAATCGAATGCCTACAAACCCGGCAACGAGGTCGTGACCGCGCAAACGCTGCTCGGCCGTATCGGGCTCGCGATCTGCTACGATCTCCGCTTTCCTGCGCTGTTCGAGGCCCTTGGCCGCCATAGCTGCGATGCCATCGCTATCCCAGCGGCGTTCACCGTTCCGACCGGTGAGGCGCACTGGCACGTGCTCCAGCGCGCTCGCGCGATTGAGGCCAGCGCTTACGTGATTGCCGCCGCGCAGGTAGGCGACCACGAGGACGGGCGACGGACTTACGGCCACAGCCTTGTCGTCGATCCCTGGGGCGAGGTGCTGCTCGACATGGGCGGCGAGCGAACCGGCGTGGGGTTCGCCGAAATCGACACGGAGCGGATCGCGCAGGCGCGGCGTCAGGTTCCGAGCCTTGCCAACCGCCGCGAAATCGCCAACTAGCGCGCGCCATGATTGTGTTCGACCTCACGTGCGCCGAAGGCCACCGTTTCGAAGGCTGGTTCGGTTCGTCCGGCGATTTCATCGGGCAGCGAGAGCGCGGGCTGGTGACCTGCCCGCAGTGCGGCTCGGCCGAGGTCGCCAAGGCGCCGATGGCGCCCGCCGTTCCCGTGAAGGGCAACCGCCGCGACGATGCGCGCACGGCGACGGTGCCGGTGAGCGGCGGCAGCATCCCGCCCGAAGTCCGCAAGGCGATGAAAGCACTGGCCGCCGCTCAGACCAAAGCGCTCGAAAGCAGCAAGTGGGTGGGCGAGGGCTTCGCCGAGGAGTCTCGCGCGATGCACTATGGTGAAAAGGACCTGGAAGCGATTCACGGCAAAGCCACGCTGAAGGAGGCCCGCGAACTGCTCGAGGAAGGTATCTCCGTCGCCCCGCTGCCGTTCCCGATCGCGGAACCCGACGAACTCAACTGATTGCCAGCCTGCCGCGGTTTGCCTAAACGCCCCGGGCGTGCGCCCGTAGCTCAGTCGGATAGAGCATCAGATTCCTAATCTGGGGGCCACAGGTTCGAATCCTGTCGGGCGCACCACTTTCCTTCTCGATCCGCGGGTCTCTTGCGATCGACTGACCCTTTCGATGCAGCCCGATTAGATCGGGATCGCTACGACGAGGTCTGCGGAGCCATTGAGGTCGCAGCCATCATCGATCTGCATATCTGGCGGATCGGCCCGGCACTCTATGCTGTGATCGCTTCGCCCGTGGCCGATGAACCGCTCTGCCCGGAGAGCTATGTCCACCGCATCGCCGTTCATGAGGAAAATGCACCTCACTGTGGAGGGCCATCGGTTCGAGGGAGGGCACCGGCCGAGGCGCGCTGCATAAGGCGGGAGCGAACTCCGCGCCCATTTCCGGCGCTTTCGCAGGTCAGGTCCTCCGGCTTGCTAGCAAAGTAATTTGCCCCTCGCGCGAAGGGTAGTATTCTGCGGCTACCGGGGCCGCGCAACCTCCCGGTCAGGCGCTTGCGCCCAAGCGTTGCCTCCGCGTCCTGTCGGCTAGATGGGCAACATTGCGCGAGGTGATTATGGCGAGCGCTTATCCGGTACCCACCTTCGGCGAACTCTTCCGCCAATTCCTGCGCATCGGGCTGCTCAGTTTCGGCGGGCCCGCTGGGCAGATCGCCCTGATGCACCGCGAACTCGTCGACGAGCGGCAATGGATTTCGGAAGCCGATTTCCTTCATGCGCTCAACTTCTGCCATTTCCTCCCTGGTCCCGAAGCGCAACAACTCGCCACCTGGGTCGGGTGGCGGCTGCACGGTTGGCGCGGCGGTCTCGCGGCGGGCCTCCTGTTCGTGATCCCAGGGGCGCTGGTCATTCTCGCGCTTTCGATGCTCTATGCCGTTGCGGCCAGCTTCGACTGGTTCGAGGCGCTGTTCTTGGGGGTAAAGGCTGCGGTACTGGCGATCGTGCTGCAGGCGCTTTTGCGCATTGCCGGTAGATCGCTGGATACGTCGTTCAAGAAGTTCTTGGCGTTGACGGCGTTCGTCGCGCTGTTCCTGTTCGACCTGCCGTTTCCCGTTCTCGTGCTCGGTGCAGCGGCGCTTGGCGCGATCGTGGCGGCCGTGCGACCGGAGTGGCTGGCATTGAGGCCGGGCGCGCAGGCGCCGACCGCCGGTACCCGGCCGTGGCGTTCCACCATCGCTTCAATCGCGATCTGGGCCTGCATCTGGGCGCTGCCGATGGCCGTGATCGCGGCGACGCTCGGGCGCGGCCATGTACTGTGGGACATCGGGGCGTTCTTCTCGCAGCTGGCGGTGGTGACCTTCGGCGGCGCCTACGCCGTGCTCGCCTACATGGCGCAGGAAGCGGTCCAGGGTTTCGGCTGGCTCCAGCCACGCGAGATGGCCGACGGGCTGGGCCTGGCCGAGACGACGCCCGGGCCGCTGATCATGGTGACGCAGTTCGTCGGCTATCTCGCCGCCTGGCGGTCGCCCGATCCGTTTACGCCGTTCGTCGCCGGCGTGCTGGGCGCAGGGCTAACGACATGGGTGACCTTCGCACCATGCTTCTTGTGGATCTTTGCGCTGGCGCCATGGATCGACAGGCTGGGCAACGCAACGCGGCTGAAAGGCGGCCTTGCCGCCGTCACTGCCACGGTCGTCGGCGTGATCGCCAATCTGACCGCATGGTTCGCGCTTCATGTACTGTTCGCAGAAGTCGCGGAGACGAGCCTTGGGCCAGTCCGGCTCTACCAGCCCGAGTGGGCGTTGTTCGACTGGCGCGCGGCTTTGCTCGCGGGCATCGCAGCCGCGTTGATCTTCGTGCTCGATTGGGGTGTCGTTCACGTGCTGGCGATCTGCGCTGCGGGAGGGGTGTTGTTGATGATGGCAGGCGGCTTGCTCTGATTCATGCAATGTACGCGCGGAGATGCGAACCGCTGGTCATCGAGCAAGGCGCACGGCATAGCCGCTGCATATGCCAGCTCCACTTGAGAATCTGATCGCCCAGCATTCCGCTCTCATCGGGCTGGCGATCCTCCTCATCGTGTTCGTCGCCTTCGCGCTCGAGCGCCGCCCCCCGGTCGTGATCGCGGTGCTCGGTGGGTTGACGATGATGGTGTTGGGATTCCTGCCGGTCGAGCAGGCTCTGGGCGTCTTTGCCAATCCCGCGCCGATCACGATCGCGGCGATGTTCATCCTGTCGGGCGCGCTGCTGCGGACGGGGGCGCTGGAAGAGATTTCGGGATGGGTCATTCGCCGGACTCTGCGCAAGCCGCGGTTGGCGGTGGCCGAGATCGGCGGCGGTACGATGCTTGCTTCGGCGTTCATGAACAATACGCCGGTCGTCATCGTGATGATCCCCATCGTGCAACGCCTAGCGCGGGTGCTGGGCGTGGCGGCGACGCGCCTTCTTATCCCGCTTTCCTACATCTCGATCCTTGGCGGCACGCTGACGCTGATCGGGACCTCGACCAACCTGCTGGTCGACGGCGTGGCGCAAGAGCAGGGCCTCGCCGCTTTCGGGATTTTCGAAATTACCGGTGTAGGGCTGGTCACGGCCGCGACAGGAGTCGCCGTGTTGGGCCTGCTCGGTCGCTTCCTGCTTCCCGACCGCGCGGCGCACGCGCTCGATGGCCAGGGAGAGAGCGATGCCTACCTTTCCCATCTGGTCCTCGAAAGCCAGAGCGACCTTGTCGGGCGGACACTCGGTGAAACCGCGATGTTCCGGCGTCCCGGCCTGCGGATCGTCGGCGTTCGCCGAGGCGGCGCAATCGAGCGCCGCGGATTCGAGGGCTGGGTGCTCAATGCCGGCGATCAGCTGGTCGTCGCCGCGAGCCCGGCAGAGCTCGCGTCGTTGGCGGAGGCCCATGATTTTCGCACCGGCCTGACCGGTGTTGGCGGTGGCATTGCGACGGCGGGCCCCGACCGGCAGGACGATCTTCGGCTCGTCCAGGCTGTCATCACTCCGTCGCACCCGGTGATCGGGCGGCGACTGGCGGACATCCCCTTGCTCTCGCGATTGAAGGTACGGGTCCTCGGACTGTCGAGACCGCGACACGTCGCGGGGCCGGATCTGGCAAACGTCAGGGTGCGCGCTGGCGACCGGCTGCTCATCGCCGCGGGGAACGACGGCGCGCAGGCGCTGCAGACGAATGTCGGCCTTGCCGATGTGAGCGAAGCGCCGGTGCGGGCATTCCGGCGGGTGCGCGCGCCGATCGCCATCGCGACGCTGGCTGGAGTCGTCATCCTCGCCGCGCTGTTCGGGTATCCGATCGAAGGCATGGCTCTGGCGGGAGTGGGGGTCGTGCTGCTCACCCGCTGCATCGAACCAGAGGAAGCCTGGGGCTCGCTGGACGGCAGCACGCTGGTTCTGATCTTCGGCATGCTCGCCTTCGGCAAGGGCCTGGAGAACGCTGGGACGGTGGAGTTCATCGTCCAGGCTCTCGAGCCTGCTTTCGCCGTGGCATCGCCCGTTCTGCTGCTGATGGCCGTCTATGCGGTGACGAGCATCCTCACCGAAACGGTGACCAACAATGCGGTTGCGGTGATCATGACGCCGATCGCCATCGGCCTGGCGGAGGCGTTGGGCGTCGATCCGCGGCAGCTGGTCGTCGCAGTGATGTTCGGCGCGAGCGCAAGCTTCGCGACGCCGATCGGTTATCAGACGAACACCCTGGTCTATGGCGCCGCGAACTATCGCTTCATGGATTTCGTAAGGATCGGCGTTCCGATGAACATCGCGGTCGGATTTGCTACCTGCCTAGCGATCATGGCGCTCATGTAGGCACGCCGCGCGGCGCCATTTATCCCAGGCCGATACGCAGATCGGCTCCGCCGACCGGAAGCGCGCGGGCACCCTGAGCCGATGGAATTGTCGGCCACGACAGATTGAAGACGAGCTGTTCGAGCAGGTAGCGCCCGAACGGCCACGCGCCGATGCCCGAGTCCGCGTTGATATGTCCCAGCCAACCGGCGTTGACCAAGCGGCTGCCCCAGACCCGTGCCATCTTTCGCGATTGGCCGAGTGTCGCATAGGGGTCGTCCTCGCTCGCCGCGAGGATAGTGGGGAAGCGCAACCGCGTACGGACCAGCGGCGCGAAGGCGGAAAGGCGGCTGTCCTTCGGCACGCCCAACAAGTTCGGCGGAGCGACCAGCAGGGCCCCGACGACCAGCGCAGACGACTTTCGCTCGAGCTCGTTCCACCAGGCAACCGCATGGCAGCCGAGGCTGTGCGCGACGAGCACGACCGGCCTGCG
Organism: uncultured Altererythrobacter sp.; assembly: GCA_946885545.1. Next base: position 2,762 of record CAMPGP010000020.1, on the reverse strand, counting down.
CGCAGCCACGATCGCGGCATTGAGCTTCGTCACCCAGCTGTTGCGATGGGGGCGGCTCCACATGCCGAGTTCGGCGCGATGGCAGTCGGTCAGTTCCTGCTCCCACAGGATTGCCAGTGTGTGGGGCCGCTGCTGTCGATACCCGGCACGGTCATCAGAAGCGGGCGCTGGCCAGTGGGACCGGTAATCTGGCGCACGGGCAATTCTCCATTGCGGCGTCATTCCCTAGTTAATTAATGGGAAATAATGCCGCAACCGAAATCCGACGGTCTCGGGCCAGACCGGGATATGGCGGATCAGATCGCACCGGCCGCCGCCGCCACCAACCACGCTGCGGGCAAAAACAGTACCTGCGCGAGCAGCGTGCCCGCGACCCGGCTCATCGACAACCAGACTATCGTGCGGCGGAATTCGGCTTCGCCCACCGTGCCCGCGACCACATCGTCGGTCATGACCGAGAGCTGCGGGTCGATCAGTACAAATAGCAGCAGCGTCGCGAAGCCGTTTACGATCGCGGAGAGCTGAGCGGCGGTGACGCGGTATTCGGGAAACAGGTAGCCCGCATAGAGCGAAGCGACCACGCCCACCGTGAGCAGGGCTTGGGCAAGCACGTTCAGCACGATGACTTTGGTCGGCAGGCCCCGAGACTTGGAAAGTGCCGAGATATTGGCCGGCTTCGGAACGGTGCTGGTTCGGCGGAAATAACCGAGCCCGCCGCGCGAGAAAGCATGGAGCAGGAGCCGGGTCATCGAGCGGTGATCCTGAAAGCGGCCGATCGCACTGCAGAACCACCGCTGCGCGGTGGGAACGAGCAGCGCCCCGACGATGGCCGCCAGGGTCGCCGAGAGCAGGATCAGGCGGAACTCGCCGAGCAGGTGCTGCCCCGTTCCCGCAGCGAGCGCGTTCTCGATCCGCTTGGCCAAGAAAGGGCAGAGGAAGCTGTTCGACAATCGCGACACGAGCACGAGGACGTTGAACAGCGCGAAGGACATCGCGATCCTGCGCGTGCGCACCCCGGCAATGCGCGCCGAGTAGGCGAGCGCTCCGATCAGATGTATGCCGAACGTCAGGAAGCAGATGACGAAAAGCTGGATGTCCACGTGCAACCTTTCGGCGTTGGCAAATGCCCTAGTCTCGCGGTAGGCTTTACGGGATGATGATTGGCGTAGCCATAACGATTTGCACCGGGCGCGCCGAACGCCGGACTGCCGCATGACGTTCGAGCAGGGTGCGATCATGGCGATCCTGCTCGCGATGCTGGTGGCCTATGCTACTGAGCGGTTTCGGGTCGAGGTCGTGGCGATGAGCGGGCTGGCCGCTGGCTTCGCGATCGGAATCGTGCCCGTCACCGCGGTATTCTCCGGGTTCGCGAGCCCCGCGGTGATCACGGTGGTCGAAATCCTGCTGGTGGTCGCTGCGTTGGCGAATACCCGTGCGCTCGACAATTTCGCCGGGACGATCGCAACGCGGCTTCAAGGCGAATCCGCAGTACTGCTGTTCCTTTGTGTGTCGGGCGCGCTGGTCTCGGTCTTCATGAACAACATCGGGGCACTGGCACTGATGTTCCCAGTGGCGATCTCGGTCTGCGCGCGGCTCGGCATCGCCCCGGCGCGGGTTCTGATGCCGCTGTCATTCGCGACGTTGCTCGGCGGAATGTGTTCGCTGACCGGCACACCCGCCAATCTGGTCGTCAACGAGTGGATGGCGGGCGAGACCGGGCGAGATCTGGGCTATTTCGAACTCGCGATCGTGGGAGGCCCGCTGACCGTGGTGGGGATCGTGTGGCTGGTATTCGGTGCGCCGCGGATCTTCGCGCGCTTCGCCATGACCGACGGGCCAGCGGGTGATGCCGGGCCGTCGGAGTTCGTGGCGGAGCGCATCCTCGCGCAAGCTTCGCAGTATGTCGGCATGCACTTGGCCGAATTCGAGCGAGCGGCAGGGGTGCGCCTTCACGGCGTTGTGCGGCACGGCGCGCATGTCTTCGCACGGCGGCAGGATATCGTGCTGGCGGCGGACGACACGCTGCTGATCGAAGGCAACATAGGTCGCATCGAAGAACTGGAGGACGGGCAGGATCTCGGTACGCGGTCGGTCGACCCGGCAGCGGAGGCGCTCGAGCTGGTGGTGATGCCCGAAAGCCTCCTGCTCGGATCGCGAGTCGAAGATCTCGAGGCAATGTCCGAGCACCTCGCGCAAGTGGTCGCGCTCGCGAGCCGGCGGGGACGGATCGAAGGCCGTTTCGCCGATCTGCCGATTTCGATGGGGGACGTGCTCGTGCTGTCGGGGGAGCGCGCCGCGATCCGCCAGCTTGCCGCCGAGTGCGGTCTGCTGATGCTGTCGCCGCGACGGACCACGCGACGTCCGCGCAACGCGGTCGCAGGCGTCGGCATCTTTGCCGCGGGCGTGATCGCCACCGCTTTCGAAATACTGCCCGCCCAGATCGCGTTCGGGGCGGTCGTGCTGGCATTGGCGATGACGGGCATTCTCAATCTGCGGACTGCGTTGGCCGATGTGAACTGGAGGATCGTGATCCTTCTGGCGTGCATGATACCGCTCGGGGTGGCCGTGGAGGAGACAGGGGCCGCGCGAGTGATCGCCGATGGCCTCGCCGATGTGTTGCCCCTGGGCGAGCCGCTGGTGGTGGTGCTGGCGATACTGGCGCTGGCGGTGGCGATCACGCCGTTCGTGGACAACGTCTCGACCGCGGTCGTGCTGAGCCCGATCGCGGCCGGACTTGCCACGCGAACCGGGACACCGGTCGA